>JACZQQ010000197.1 GCA_022545645.1 Acidobacteriota bacterium
ATGAATACCCTGACCTTTGTGGCGAGCGCGACGGCGTTAAGTTCGCGAAGCGACGACACTATGCCAGTGTGCATCCTGGAGGAGGAGCGACAAAGAAATTGATGCCGTCCCGCCGCCACCCTTCGGGCTGATGGGGGTTGCGGGCGATCTCTGTGTCGCTCGTCGTCGCCGATGTCCCTGCATCGCCTCCTCCTCGCTCCTTGATCTCCCCTCGCAAGCCCCATCAGCAAACGTCATCGTATTTATGGAGCGAGACACTAAGGTTAGGAGAGTATATATCCCAAACAATCGCAAAGGAACAGGAGATTTATTCGGATTGAGATGAGGAGTTTGACACCTTTTGGACTTTTCTGTAGTTTATTTTTGCAGCAGAGCAAGAGACCAATGCCTGATCAAAAGGGTTCGCTGAAAAAAAGTCAACTGGAGCAGGCCCATCTATTTAAAGGTGTTGAATACGAATCGATTATTGGTCTTCTCGAAGACTGTCCTGTACACGAGTTACAACAGGAAGACCTTCTGCTGAACAGGGGAGAAACCAATCATCTTCTCTTCGTGATCCTTTCCGGCCATTTACGCGTTCACCTTGAACTATCGGTGGATCCCGTTACCGTACTGGGACCCGGAGAGGTGGTCGGTGAACTGTCTCTTATCGATGGTCAACCCACATCCGCCTACGTCGTGGCAGACGATCACTGTCACGTACTGGCACTCAACGAGAAAACTTTGTGGTCGCTGGTTGAGGCTTCACACATCGTGGCCCGCAATATGCTCTTTGTCCTGTCGAGGCGTCTGCGCCATGGAGATTCCATAATTTTGACCAGCCAGCAACTGCAGCGGGAATACGCCCATTATGCGGTGATCGATGCCCTCACGGGTCTGTATAACCGTCGTTGGCTGGACACCATGCTGGCCCGGCAAATGGGACGCAGTAAAAAGGGGCAACTCTCCCTCTGCCTGCTCCTCATGGATGTGGATCGTTTCAAGGAATATAACGAAACTAACGGACGGCAGGCGGGTGACCGGGCGCTTCATACTCTGGCATTAACTCTGCGAGAAAGTATGCGCCCAGGTGAGATGCTTGCGCGCTATGGCGAGGACAAGTTCATGGCTATTTTGCCGGAACTCGATGTTGCCACTGCCCAGAACCTCGGCGAGCGCGTGCGTCGAACCATTGCTGAGATGAAAATATTCAGCTTGGACCAACATCCTCTCCCCTCTGTGACTGTCAGCCTCGGGGTGGCTCAAATGGCTGACGAGGATACGGCTGAGACCATGATCGCTGCAGCTCATACGGCCTTAGCCAAGGCCAGGGAAGGGTAGTATACGGGAAGGGGCCACCACTCGTGGCGATCAATGTTTTTGTTAACTTTGACGCAGCAGCGGGCTCAAGAGACTGTCTCAAGAGTTGGCTGACCCAGGTTTCTTGTGTAGGGGCGCACAGCCGTGCGCCCTATAGGTCGTTGATAAATCGGGGTTCTTGGGCGCACGGCTGTGCGCCCCTACATGCCCCAATCGATATCTAGCGGTCAAGCGAACCACTGCTTGTCCCGGTCTTCTGAGGCCGGGTCAGTCCAGTTCCAGGGGATGATGGGGCTCATCCAGTTCATCCTTTGAGTCGAGAGCTTCCTGGAATTTTTCTTCCAGAGTTTTCTTGCGCTGCTCTTCGTCCAGAAAGGCTTTCTGGAATAATTCGTCAGATTTCTCCTTGCGCGATTGAAGGTGATCGAGTGCCTGATCAAAAGAATAATCTGGCTTCTTCCCTTCTGAGTGGAGAACCAATCCCGTCTTGGGATCGACTACCAGATTAGCCTGGCAGCTGGGGCAGACCACCTTGATTCTGGGATCTCCTTTTGCCATGGTTTCATTCTATCAGGGGCGACTTCCAGACGGAACCACCTCGGTGGACCCCTCTCGATGGAACCGCCTAGATGGTACCGTCCGGACGAACCCCTCTTGTCCTATCGGGTCCAGGCCAGCCAGGTGGAGAACAGCTTTTTGACAAAGGGTGTCAAACGAGTGCGATTGTAAGCATCGGCTGTTTGCCGGATAGCCTCGGTTTGAGTGGGATAGGGATGAATGACATTGGAGAGAGTCTTCAAGCCGATGCCGCCAACAATGGCCAGACTGATTTCACTGATCATCTCGCCGGCATGGCGGGCCACGATGGTGGCGCCCAAGATCTGGTCTGTCCCTTTCTTGACCAGAACTTTGACAAATCCCTCCTCGCCATCAATAAGTCCCCGGTCCACTTCGCTCAGTGGTCTCACGAAATGATCGACCTCAAAACCTTTTTCCAGCGCCTCCTTTTCATACAAACCCACGTGGGCCAATTCAGGATCGGTATAGGTGCACCAGGGCATGGTAAGACTGCTCAGTTTCTTGCGCCCCAGGAAGAGAGCATTCTGGATCACGATTCGGGCTGCAGCATCCGCGGCATGAGTGAATTTCCACTTCATGCAGACATCCCCCGCCCCGTAGATTCGGGAGTTGGTGGTCTGTAAATAGTCATTGACCAGGACACCGCGCTTGTTGTACTTCACACCGGCCGCCTCCAGGTTCAAATTCTCGACATTGGGGGCACGTCCAATGCCCACCAAGATTTCCTCCACCGCCAGGATTTCCTTCTTCCCCTCGCTTTCCAGATGGAGCTGTTTTTCCGTATCGGTGGAGGTTACTTTTTCCAGTCGGGTGCTGAGCCGGACATCGATTCCTTCGCGCCGGAAGGTCTCGGCCAGGAGGCCGGAAGCCTCCGGATCTTCTCTTGCCAGGAACTGAGAGGACATTTCGATGAGGGTGACCTGGCTTCCCAGTCGGCGAAATGCCTGAGCCAGCTCGCAGCCAATAGGCCCTCCTCCAACCACGGCCAGGCGTCTGGGCCGCTCGGTCAATGAAAAAACGGTTTCGTTGGTCAAAAAGCCCGCCTCCGCCAGCCCTTCTACAGGTGGGTGAACAGGCCGTGCCCCCGTGGCAATGACTGCCTTCTTGAAGTTCAAGGTTTTTCCATCGACCTGGATGGTGTCAGAACCGGAGAACTGACCCTCTCCCAGAAAAACGTCCACGCCCAGATCACGAAATCTTTGAGCCGAGTCATGACGACTGATGTGGGCTCTGAGACGTCTCATTCGTTCCATGACGGCCGCAAAGTCTACCCTGGGTTCGTCGGCCACAGAGACACCGAATTGGGATGCGGTGCGAATGTCCTCTGCTGCCCGGGAGGAACGGATCAGGCATTTGGAAGGAACGCAACCCACATTCAGACAATCTCCTCCCAACAGAAATCTTTCGATGACCGCCACCTTTGCACCCAGGCCGGCAGCGCCTGCAGCCGTGATCAGTCCTGCGGTACCGGCCCCGATCACGACCAGGTTGTATCGAGAGGCCGGTTCCGGGTTGATCCAATCAGAGGGGTGAACGTTGGAGACCAGGGTTTCGTTGTGTGCGTCCATGGGGGGGACGATCACAGGATTTCCTGCTGACGGTGGCATAGCGAGATTCCTCCTTATGGAACTGTCCTCTTGAGAGCTTTTTGTGCAATACGGGTGAGATAAAGGGTTAAGACAACCGTTGCCATCAAACCGACCCCATAAAGAGCCCACTCTGCCGGCGTGCGCGAGCGCTCCCCGCTGCCGAGAGAGGCCAGATCACCGGCCAGCGATCCAATGTAAACGTACATCACCGTTCCGGGCAGCATTCCAATCCAACTGGCCAGGAAGTAATCCTTGAGGGAGACCTGGGTGAGACCAAAAGCGTAGTTCAGAAGGTTGAAGGGGAAAACGGGTGAGAGACGAGTCAGTCCCACGATTTTCCATCCCTCCTCTGCCACAGCAGCGTCTATGGCCTCGAACTTCTGGTTTCCTCGGATCATAGCCGCCACCCATTCTCGGGCAAGATAGCGGCCAATCAGGAAGGCGAGGGTGGCTCCTGAGATCGAGGAAATGGAAACCAGCAGGGTGCCCCGTATCACTCCAAACAGAACTCCGGCCGCCATGGTCGGAATCAAGCCGGGTAGAAAAAGCACCGTGGCAAGAATATAGAAAACAATGAAAAAGACCGGGCCCCAAGGCCCCAGGTCGGAGATCCAGGCCAGGGCCACCTGGAACAATTCCTGGACATCCAGAAAATATAGGAAGACTAACAGGAAGGCGACTGCTAAGAGGGCCAGTACCCATTTCCGGATTGATTTGGATTGGTGCTCCATCTTTGTGTCTCAGACAGGCCGATGGGGTTTTTGAATGTACTGAATGTACTAGTGGCTTCGGTAGTTGGTGAATTGCATGTCAATCCCGAAGTCCTTCTCACCCAGCAGGGCAATCACTTTCTGCAGAGTGTCCCGATCCCGGCCTGACACGCGCACCGAGTCTTCCTGAATCGTATTTTTGACCTTCAATTTGGTGTCCCGAATGAAGCGGATGATCTCCTTGGCTTTTTCGGAAGAAATTCCTTGTTGGATCGAAACTCTCTGACGTACGGTGCCGCCCAGGGCCGACTCGATTTTTCCATAGGAGAGAGCCTTCAGAGGGACCTTCCTTTTGACCAGCTTCTGCTGCAGGATTTCGGTTAGACTTTGAAGCTTGTACTCATCATCGGAGGTGAGGACCAGCTCATCTTCGTCCAATTGGACTTCACTTTTACTTCCTTTGAAGTCAAAGCGCTGTCGCACTTCTTTCATGGCCTGATGGACGGCATTGGTGACTTCTTCCAAGTCCACTTTAGAAGCGATGTCAAAGGAGTTTTCTTTTGCCATGTTGGGTAGGTTACTAGAGGTGGCCGGTAGATGCCAATACCCTTAGTGTCTCGTTCCATAAATAGGGTGACGTTTGTGGCGAGCGCGACGGCGTCGAGTTCGCGAAGCGACGACGACGCGATGTCTGTGGCATCTCGGAGGAGGAGCGACAAAGAAATCGATGCCGTCCCGCCGCCACCCTTTGGGCTGATGGAGGTTGCGGACGATCTCGGGGCACCCGCTTGCGGGTCACTCGTCGTCGCCGATGTCCCTGCATCGCCTCCTCCTCGCTCCTT
>JACZQQ010000198.1 GCA_022545645.1 Acidobacteriota bacterium
GCAATACACCCGGGCAAGAGAAAATTGTCGCGGGTGGTCAGGGCACTGAAGGGCAGCGCCGGTAGAGCATTCACCAGGGTTCCCGGGCGAAGCGGAAGAAAGCCCAGAACCTTCTTCTTGCCGACCACCAGAGACTGCAAGCCGACATCGGCCTTTTCAGGACCACTGACCTTCACGATGTGACGCGTGGCTTCGTCCACCTTAGCCCAGACCCAACCGTCGTCCTGGCCCACAACCAGGGGAGCTTCGGAGGACTCAGCACTTTCTCCTGTTTCGTGCCAGGGGAGATGGGCAGGTTCTGACTTCCCTCCGTCGCCGAGAAAGACTGGATAAATCTCGAACAAATATTGTGTTTTCATATTCAAATCCTATTTTCTTCGAAAGTTCTGTCGAATGAGTCGCCAGCGGCGCTCAATCCAGTGCTCCCCAGCTTGATCGGTAACGTGCCCCGTCAATGAAGCGGTCGAGACTCTCCCGATCAATGGAATAGTTTCGGCCGATCTTCCAGCAATCCAGCTTGTTTCCCTTGCAGAGTCTCTGTACGACTCTGAGTTTGGCTTTGGTTATCAGCTGGTTCGGGAAAAGAATCCGTGCGGCGGTGAAGGTGTTGATCAGAATCCTATTTTCCAGTTGCGATGAGAAGATCCCGGGGGGAAGCTTTTGAGCCAAGAGCTTAAATCCTATCCCTTTTATACAATAGAATAAATTGTAATGTCACTCAATAATACTGTTTGTACAGACTTTCTAGACGAGAGTCAAGTAAAAAAAACACTCGAGACAATTGTGTTCACAATCCTGTAGAATGTAGCTACGACACTAAGGCAGGAGTATTGAATGAAACGAAAACAAGGCCGTCTTCCCGACGAGATCATTTTTGTTGTGTGTGAAAAGCTGATTAAGAACGGGGAACGCCCCACGGAGATTGCCAGCTGGGTGACAGGCAGAGGATTCCCCTGCTCAAGGGAGCAGATCTACAGCATCTTTTCCAGGGGAATCGAAAAGGGGTTTCTCCGATTGTCCCCTCCTCCTGAGATCGAGCTGGCCCGGTCTCTCATGCAAAAGTACCACATCGACTTCACCGTTCTGAACGTGGGGCCTGACACCATCGGGGCCCCGATCGTTGTGGAACAGCTCGGAGCTGCCGCAGCAGACCTGGCGGTCAGACTCATCCATGAGGTACACACCAGAACCGGCAAGAAGAGTGTACACCTGGGTTTCGGTCATGGAGAGACCGTCCAGAAGAGCGCCTGGCATTTGGGATCGCGACTCAAGAACGAGACCCAGCTGCCGGAAGAACTGGTCTTGCATGCCCTCAGTACTGGAGTGGATGTCAAACACCCTTCGGGTGCACCGGTCAGTTTCTTTTCCTTTTTTACAGAGACGAAGCCCCGTTTAAAGCTGATCGGACTTTTTGCGGAGGCCTATGTGGATCTGGAAAGCTATGAGGAATTCAAGAACAAGGCCTGGATGAGAGAAGCCTTTCAGCAAGGCCGGGCGATCGACATCGTGATGACCTCCCTGGCCTCAGCCAAGGACAAGGACAATCTATTTCGCAAGTTTATTAGGGAATCCGAGCCCAAAGACCTCGAATACTTGCGCAGTGTAGGTTGGCTGGGCGACATCATGTGGAGAACCTATTCCGAGACTGCACCCATCGTCACGGGAACCCGCGGCCGGGCAGTAACCATCTTTGAGCTGAGCGATCTCGTCGATCTGGCCCAGCAGACTGACAAACACGTTATTCTCATTGCCGGACCCTGCAGCGAGTGCTCAAGGGTAAGGACCGATGCTCTTCTTCCTCTCTTGAGGGAGCCCAGCCTGCGAGTCTGCAATCACATCGTCACCGACGCAAAGACCGCCGCTGAACTTCTTAAGGCCTGAGGCCAGAGGCGAAAGGAGGACGAACACCCGCGCCCGGATTGATCGACTCACCTATTTCTTCGACTGTTGATTCTGCTTCTCGATCTTGGCCCACGAGTCCCGCAGGGTGACGGTGCGATTGAAGACCGGTGCTTCCGGGGTGGAATCTACGGAATCGACACAGAAATAGCCCTGTCTCTCAAACTGGTATCGACTTCCCGGCTGTGCGCCTTTTAGACTGGGCTCAACCCGGCAGGAGGTGAGTGTCACCAAAGAATCGGGGTTCAGCGAGTCCCGGAAATCAGCCCCCCCCTCTTCCGGATTCTCTTTCACGAAGAGGCGATCGTAGAGGCGGACTTCGACCTGAAGCGAGTGGGCCGCTGAAACCCAGTGGATGGTTGCCTTGACCTTGCGTCCATCCGGAGAGGAGCCCCCTTTTGTGGCCGGGTCATAGGTACAGCGCAATTCCACCACTTCGCCTGTCTTTTCATCTTTCACCACATCCACGCACTTCACGAAATAGGCGTATCGCAGCCGCACCTCGCGACCGGGAGCCAGACGGTAAAACTTTTTGGGCGGATCCTCCCGAAAGTCCTCCTGCTCGATGTAGAGAACTCGTGAGAAAGGGACTTTGCGCGAGCCTGCCGCAGGATCCTCCGGATTGTTCACCGCCTCCAACTCTTCTTCCTGATCCTCCGGATAGTTTTCAATCACCACCCGAAGGGGGCGCAGCACCGCCATGACCCGGGGAGAGTGTCGATTCAAATCGTCCCGCAGGTGGTGCTCCAGCAGGGCCACGCTGATCACGGTGTCTCTTTTGGCCACACCAATCTGCTCACAGAAGTTGCGGATGACCTCCGGCGTATAGCCACGTCGCCGCAACCCGCTAAGGGTTGGCATCCTGGGATCGTCCCATCCCGACACATGACCCTCCTTCACCAATTCCAGAAGCTTTCGCTTGCTCAGCACCGTGTAGCTGATATTGAGGCGTGCGAACTCGATCTGCTGGGGATGGGAATCGAGATTCAACTCATCCAGCACCCAGTCATAGAGGGGACGGTGATCCTCGAATTCGAGCGTACAAAGAGAATGGGTGATCCCCTCCAGGGAGTCGGAAAGAGAATGGGCATAATCGTACATCGGATAAATCAACCACTTGTCGCCGGTCCGGTGATGGGGCACCTGTCGTATCCGGTACAGGGTGGGATCTCTCATATTGAGATTGGGCGAGGCCATGTCGATTTTGGCCCGAAGCACGTGAGAGCCATCCTCGAACTCTCCTGCCCGCATCCCTTCGAACAGCTTCAAGTTCTCCTCTACCGATCTGGTCCGGTAGGGACTGTCCTTGCCCGGCTCGCTCAGAGTCCCCCGGTACTCCCGAATGTCCTGTGCGCTCAAACTGCAAACGTAGGCCTTGCCCTTCTGGATGAGCTGCACCGCATACTGATAAAGCTGGTCAAAATAATCCGAAGCATAAAAGAGCCGATCCTCCCAATCGAATCCTAACCAGCGAACGTCTCTTTTGATGGATTCCTCATATTCGGCCTCCTCCTTGATGGGATTGGTATCATCGAAGCGAAGATTGCAAACACCTCCCTCGTTCTCGGCAGCGATACCAAAGTTGAGGCAGATCGATTTGGCGTGCCCGATATGCAGGTAACCGTTGGGCTCAGGTGGAAATCGGGTCACCACGCGGCCCTGGTGTTTATTCGTCTTTAGATCTTCCGCGACTTTGGCCCGAATAAAATCCAGGGAGGGGGAGGGTGGATCACTCACGAGGTTTGGCCCATTGCGGGTTCCACAGCAGGATCCAGCTTTTCCTGGCGACGACCGAAGCGCACTTTCTCCATGGTCAGAAAGAGAGTGGGGACCAGGAACAGGGTAATCAAGGTGGAGGAAATCAGGCCTCCGATGAGAACCCGGGCCATGGGAGCCTGCAGTTCCGCGCCCTCGCCAATTCCGAGAGCCATGGGCGTGAGTCCCAAAACAGTGGTCAGTGTGGTCATCAAAATGGGGCGCAGTCGCCGGCGCCCACCCGTGACCAGTGAATCCACCAGAGAGAATCCGTGGTCTCGCTGCAGCTGCAGGACATAATCCACCAATACGATGGCATTGTTGACGGCGATCCCCACCAGCATGATCACCCCGACGAAGGCCTGAATATTAAAGGACGTATCGGTCAAAAAGAGCACTAAGACAACTCCTATAGAGGCCAGGGGCAGGGAGAACATGATCAGGAAGGGATACCTGAAGGACTCAAACTGGGCGGCCATGACCAGGTAAACCAGGATGACGGCCAGGAGGAAGCTGAGTTGCAGGTAGAAGAAGGCCTCCTGCTGTTCTTCCCACTCACCGGAAAAAACAATGGCCAGATCAGGCGGCACATTCAGAGAGCGGAGCTCCTCCTGAAACTCACCCACGATGGACCCAATGTCGCGAGTTCCTGAGAGATTGCCCGAAACAGTGACGATTCTCTGCTGATCCTTTCGCTGGATTGCCAGAGGGCCCTCACTGCGTTCCAATCGGACCAGAGATTGGAGCGGGACCACAAGTCCGCTGGGTGTCTGGATGGGAATGGCCATCACATCTTCACTGCTCAATCGGTCTTTTTCCTGGTAACGGACCAGGATCTGGTACTCCTCGCCTCCTTCTCTGAAGTAAGTAGCCGTTGCGCCCCCCACACTGGTCCGGATGGTGGTGGCGATATCAGAGACTGAAAGTCCCATGGTTGCCACCTTGTCCCGGTCGATCAGGATTCGGCTTTCGGGACGTCCCGCGCTTCGGCTGATACGGGCATCCGAGACCCCTTCAATCGACTCCATCAACCTCTTGAGCTGGACTCCCAGGGCGGCACTTTCGGATAGGTCGTAGCCTCGAATGTTCAGGGACAGGCGGTCTCCACCACCCTGCCCCCCTCGCATCATGAAACCGCCGCCGCCGGCACGGATGCGCGAAATCACACCGGGGAACTTGTCAAAAGCCGGCTGCAGGGCCCGAGCAATTTCCTGGCTGCCCCGCAAGCGCTCTGACTGAGGAACCAGGCTCAAACGGATCGAGGCCGTGTGTACACTGGCACTTTGCCAGCCACCGGCTGAGCCCACCTCCGTCATGATGTTTTCGACCTCCGGTACCAGCGCCTGAATAATCTCCTCGGCA
>JACZQQ010000199.1 GCA_022545645.1 Acidobacteriota bacterium
AAGAAATCGATGCCGTCCCGCCGCCACCCTTCGGGCTAATGGAGGTTGCGGGTGATCTCGGGGCACCCGCTTGCGGGTCACTCGTCGTCGCCGATGTCCCTGCATCACCTCCTCCTCGCTCCTTGATCTCCCCTCGCAAGCCCCATCAGCAAACATCATCATATTTATGGAACGAGACACTTAGGTGTAGAAGGGATTCTCGCCGGTGCTGTGGTCCGTAGAATCGATCACTTCCTCAATTTCCGGAATAAGCTCTCGGATTCTCTGCTCAACACCCTGCTTGAGGGTCACGTCCACCATCCCGCAACCGTGACAACCGCCTCCGAAGGTCAAGTAGGCCTTGTTGTCCCGAACCCCAAGGAACTGAATCTTTCCACCATGGGCGGCCACAGCCGGATTCAGCTCAGTATCGATGAGTCGCTGGATCTGTTCGGCGACGGGTCCCGTAAGGTCCGATCGAGGACCGTCGCCTAACTTGGGGACCTCCGGCTTGTTGGGGTTCAGGAACTTGAATCCGCTTCTCACGATCTTGTCTTCGTAATCAATGGTTGTCCCTTTCAGGTATTCAGCACTCTTGGGGGCAACCACGATCTGGAACTCTCCTCCTTCAACCGTCACATCTTCAGGGGTTTTCTCGTCCAGGCTGATCAGCTTAAGACTGTAGGAAAATTCACTGGTGCCGTTGGTAGTGACTTCCACCCGAAGTGCAGTTTTACCTTCCTGTTTGGACAGGGCGGTTGAAATTTGCTCTTTGGCTGCATCGGTCAAAGTAACCATCTTTGTTCTGATTGCCTCCTTATGTATCTTATGTATCTTACTTGAAGAATAGGGGTCTTAGTGACCATTCAGTGACCATTTTACACGAAATTGCCGTTTAGCACGAAATGGACACTAAACAGGAAGTTTTCAGGGTGGGATCAATTTACCCAAAATAAGTCTAGTTGACCATCCCTGGGCCCCACAGGGGGGTTGACGATGATCGGAAAGCACAACATACTGGGGGAGGTTCGGAGGAGCGAATTGCCAATCGCAGTGGATGATTCGAGTAGTGTAAGCAGATGATTTCACTGCACCTTATATAAAAAAAGAAAGGATCCTGACTCATGCCAAGGACTCTCAAATCAAGCGTTTTGAAATCTCTGGATGCCGTCCTCTGTTTTGGGGGAGGAGTTGCATTCGATTCCATTCAGTTTTTCAACAAGTATCGACCCAGGCCCTCCTTTACCCCGAAATGGTCCGATAAACCTCTGTTGAAATCCTGGGAGAAAACCAAGCCCGTTTTGGGGTGGCCGCGTGAGACGGACTCGTTGTGCCCCAAATGTGTGGTTGAAGCACGGGAAAGTATTCTCAGCGGTGAGGAAGATTATCGGATTCTCATCGATGAGAAGGTCGGTGAAATCAAGGCCCAGATTGTGGAACGCGATGGAGAGGTGTGGATGATCAAAGAGTGTCCTGAGCACGGAAAGTTTGAGGACCTCATGGCCATCGATTCCAAGTTCCTGAGCTGGATTGAGGCCAACTTCCCCGGTCGCGATATTCGGACGCACAATGATAAAGATCTGCACAATCATGGCTCCAGTACCATTAAGCACGGACGCGGTTCAGTGCTCACGGTCGATCTGACCAATCGCTGCAATATGATGTGCGACCCCTGCTTCATGGACGCCAACCAGGTTGGCTTTGTCCATGAGCTGGAGTGGGATGACATCAAGGAGATCCTCGACAACTCCTTGAGGATCAAGCCAAGACGGCAAATGTCGGTCCAGTTCTCGGGTGGGGAGCCTTCCATCTCCCCGCATTTTTTCCGGGCCATCAAGTATGCCCGTAAAATCGGCTACAACAGCGTTCAGGCTGCAACCAACGGAATTGAGTTCGCCAAGAGCCTCGACTTTGCCCGCAAGGCTCATGAGGCGGGATTGCGTTATACCTACCTCCAGTTTGACGGAATCGGCAACGATGCCCACAGCCATCGCCACATTGGCAACCTGTTCGATATCAAGCTGCGTGCCATTAATAACATTCATGAAGCGGGAATCGATATTATCCTGGTGATCACTATAGTCAACGATGTAAACAATGATCAGGTCGGCCCCATCATCCGCTTCGCAATGGACAACCCCAAAAAGATTTCTTTCATTGCTTTCCAACCGGTTTCCTTCACCGGACGGGATGAGGCGATCACGGATGAGCGACGGCAGCGACAGCGTTATACCCTTTCCCATTTAGCGAAGGATGTGAAAGAGCAGACCGGATTGACGGAACCCACCCATGACTGGTTTCCCCTGTCCCTGATGGGGGCCTTTGCTGATTTTGCCGATCAGGCCCATGGACCGGAAGCTGCCTGGGGCCAGGTGAGCTGTGGCTGCCATCCCAACTGTGGTATAGGCACGGCCATGATGATTGACAAGGAGACCAAGGAAGCAGTGCCGGTTCCCCAGTTCCTGAATATCCCCGGGTTGGTCAAGGATATGCAAAAGATCACTGATGCGGCGCGAAGTACAAAGTTTTCCAATTTCATGATGGGACTGGCTCTGCTCAAGCATTACCGAGCCTTTAAGGCACCTTCACGTTTGACCCTGTTGGATCTCCTCAAGAAATTTGATAAGAGCTTTGGCTTGTCGGGCAAGGACTACGGAACCGAGTCCAAAGAACGTCGTGAAGACCCGTGGAACTTTCTCTTTATCGCCGGTATGTGGTTCCAGGATCTGTTCAATTACGACTTCCGCCGCACCGAGATGTGCATTATTCCCTATGCGACTCAGGAGGGCGAAATTTCCTTCTGTGCCTACAACACCGGTCACGGGTGGCGAAATATCATTGAGCACATGCACATGAATGCCACCGTCGCCAACTGGTACAAGGAGCATGGGCGTCACGAGATTTTTGCGGGCGGAAAAGATGTGAAGCTCGACGACTACGAGCACGCCCTGAAAATCAATGCCAAGGATGCCAGCCGGGTCAAAGAGAAGGGCGACAAGCCCCAGACTGCGCGCGATGAAAAAATGATGCAAAGAAAGGCAGCCAAAGAGGCGGCCATGGTTCGTGAGTACTACGAAGAGGTGGTTCTTAAGAAGAAGAAGACCAATGATCTGGTCGAGCTCACGGCTCCCTAGTCTCTCGAATCACCGGATATCGTGCCAATGCTTAGTATGGGCCCGCCTCACCACCGGCGGGCCTTTCTTGTTTGAGAGATCAGAAATGACCCAACTTGCCGAGAAACAATGTGTGCCCTGCCGGGGAGGCATTCCGCCTCTGACTTCTGAGGAAATCAAACCGCTGGCGGAACAGATCAGTAATTGGGAAGTGGTCGAGAATCATCATCTTCAAAAGACCTTCAAATCCGAAAATTTCAAGAGCGCCCTCGATTTGGTCAACCGGGTGGGGGAAATTGCCGAAGAACAGGGACATCACCCTGACCTTTATCTGGCCTGGGGCAAGGTCGAGGTCAAGATCTGGACCCACAAAATCAACGGCCTCAGTGAAAGTGACTTCATCCTGGCCGCCAAAATTGATCGCGCCTATTCCTCCGCGGTCAGAGGCTAGAAGCCCCTACCAGTTCCGGAGTCATTAGCCACACTAAACTCCAGGACAGATCCTGGTTTCTCTCCAGGCACACGACACCACTGTTTTGAAATTCCACCGGCTTTTGATCGGGCTTCCCGGTTAAGAGGATCGAAACCAGGCCCTCCAGGTGAGGGAGATGTCCAACCAGCATGACATCGTGAGAGGTTTCGGCCAGGTAGCCAGCCACGAGTTCAGGATCGTCCAGGGGAGCGAGGCCCTCGCTGTGCTCGGATCTGCTCCCAACTGCCCGTGCCAGAATCGTTGCCGTTTGCTGGGCCCGTGTTTTTCCGCTGTGCTTGATCAGAGAAACCGAAAGGCCGATTTGGGAAAGAAACTCACTCATTCGGGTCGACTCATCGATTCCTGCTGCTGTGAGAGATCGTGACGGATCCTCTGCCTTACCCTTCGACTTCCCATGCTGGATCAGATAGCAACGCATCTTAAACCTCCCTGCAACACCCTCTACTCTGTGGATATAAGTCTTTATGAGGCGATAACTCAGGGCTGAATCAGGCTTCCTTTGGAGGCTGCCCTGGATGCAATGTCGGGGTGATTCTTCTTAATGAATCCCAGGTAGCTTCCTCGCTCGGAGGTCTCCTCCAAATGATAGCCAATGTCCTGCTCCACAACCTCCAGGCAGTCCAACAGGTCCGTCGTCTTCGGAATCGGAAACTCGCGGTCTGGCTGGGTTCTGATCTTTTCCAGAGAAGCTCGTAAATCGCGAAGCAAAGCTTGTACGAGTGGATTGGCGGAGCTGTGCTCATAAATCACACCCTTTTGCTCGGTTCGATAGGTTTCCTTCAACAGGCTGACGGCTTGCAGAATATGCTGATCGGTCAGGGTGCGTAGATCAGCGGCGTAACCGATGATCGTCCTTTCGATTTCGCCAAAAAGATGGCCGAAATGCTGGCCCGTCTCGTAGAGCTTTTTTCGCCGTAGCGGATCTTTTTCCTGCTGCAGTTGAGCGCTGTATTTTTTGATCGACTGATAGGTGTGACCGGAGTTGAGATAAACGCAGTCGGATGGACAATCGATTTCTACAACCCGCTTTTCACCGCAACACTGGGTGCAGATAGAGGTGTTTTTGGCGGGACAGAATCGCTTTCCCTTTCTCTCTCCACACAGAATACATTTCATTCTTCTGACTCCGGGACACTAGTATATGAATTTTCTTCATAGGGGTCTTGCGATATAATTTAGGCAGATGGAAAAGCGATTTTTCACGGTCCAGGAAGCTCGCCAGCTCCTTCCTTCTCTCAAGGAACTGATGGGCCAGGTGATGGTGATTTCCCATCGCCTGGAAGAATATCGAGAGGTGGTCCAGCAGCTGGCCGATTCAGCTTCCAGAAACACGGGAGGACCGGAAGGAACCGCCTACCTGGACATTGTGATATCCCTTCAAAGTTGCCTGACTCAGCTTCAGGAAACCGGGTGTGTCTTGAG
>JACZQQ010000200.1 GCA_022545645.1 Acidobacteriota bacterium
TCTGGAATGAACTTCCCGTGCTGGTCACCTTCGAAAGCAACTGGCCAAAGGCCAAGGCTATCCTCCAGAAGATCGCCGATGACCACTCGGCTTATCTGAGTGAATCCGCTATGCAATCCGTTCGAAAAGCGGCGCAGAGGTCAATGATCATCTACACAACACTGACCCCTAAAGTTTGGACCAGTGTTGCGGAGTCCGGGGTACTTCTCACCATCCGATATCTGTGTGACCCCAGAAAGCGCCGGGGCACCGCGGAAACGATCTGGGAGGACATCTTAACTGAGTTTGGAAAATGTAATGACATTGATTTCGCCTACCCAACGGTTCGCCGCTACATGAACCTGGAGGAAGGAAAGCGTGGGGCTGGAGGCCCTGTTGCTTCTTTACCCGTACAGGAGGAGTTGAAGTAGACCGGTCTTTCTTCCTCTAAGTAACTTTCTCCTTTGAACTTACCCAAGGATATTCCGTATCATAGATGTATCAGTGAAGAAGTAAGGGCTAATGAGGAACTGCCGCGAAAATAGGAGAAGACCCAGTGGATCAAACACTTAAACTTACCTTAACCGCCATCACCATGCAGTTCCTGTTTCTCCTCATCCTAAGGATCGCTGCCAGATTGCTCCCGGCCACCTACCATCTCCTGCGACCCATGACCCTGTTTTCGGTCATGACCCTGGGACTACTGGTCCTTTCAGAGGGCATTCTGGGAGAGTTCCAGCTTGGCAGCATCTCCATTGCGGGCATCCAGATGTCTCTGGCCCTTTTCATTCTGTTTGTTGCCGATACGGCTTTCCTCACCTATCTTTTGGTCGATACGGGGGGAAGCCGAGAAAGTCCCTTTACCTCACTGCTGCTGATGCTGCCGGTGTTGGCCATCCTGCTCAACCAGCCTGTCTATCCACAGGTTTCCAGCTATGTGGGCTTCGTGGTGGTAGCGCTTTCAGTGGGTATGATGACCGCACGTGAAGAGGAAGAGCTTTCCCCGGAAGATTCCAACTATGGTGCGCGAGATGCCGACGTCCTACGTCGACAGTCATGGATCTATTGGGGGGTAAGCGTTGCCGCCCTGATGCTGGTGATGGTGGTGGCCTGGTTCCCTCAAATTCCGGGGTTGTAACCCCGAATCGTGCTTTCGTGCGGTCGTGCTTTCGTGATCGACCGTGCTCCCTTCGGATCCATTCAAGCCTAATACTCGATTAGCCAGTAGTCGGTGCGTCCCCAACGGGATTTGAACCCGTGTTTTCGCCGTGAAAGGGCGATGTCCTGGGCCAGGCTAGACGATGGGGACTGTAAACAAGGCCGGGATTCTAGCATGTGCCTGCCGAGCTTGTCCACACGATGGAAGGCACCACAACACCTCATTTTGTCACCCGTCTGAAGACAATAGAGCACATCATGAAGAGGCGGAAAAAGCAGCACAAGATCGTCTTGGTTGGACCCTTGCCTGACTGGGTCATCGAGAAGTTTTTTTCCGACGTTCAGGTGATTCTCATAGAAGAATCGTCTCGAAGTGACCTGCTCTCCTCCCTGGATCAAGAGGTGATCGGAATTGTGGCCCGCGGCTCTGCTCTAATCGATAGTGAAGTCATCCAGGCAGCCCCCAACCTTCAAGTGATCGCTCGCACGGGAGCAGGCTATAACACCGTTGACGTTGAAGCCGCATCTTTGCGGAGAATTCCTGTACTGTATACGCCAGGAGCTATGTCCCGGGCGGTGGCGGAACACACCGTCGGACTCATTCTGGCCGCCGCCAAGGATCTGCTGGGGTGGCACCAAAGGGTTCTGGAAGGAGCCTGGCAGGAGCGATATCATCGCCTCAACCTGGACCTCGAAGGTGCCACGCTGGGAATTGTGGGACTGGGCAGCATCGGCAGGCAGGTCTGGCATCTTCTCCAGAACTTTGACCTCACCGTACTGGTTACAGATCCCTATCTCGAGCCCTCAGATTTCGCCCAGGAGAGGCTTCGCTCCGTCCCCCTGACGGAGCTACTGGAGAACAGCGATATCGTCACCCTGCATGCTCCCCTCACGGATGAAACAAGAGGTTTGATCAACGCCGCCAACATCGAAAACTTCAAGCCGGGCGCGATCCTCATCAACACCGCCCGCGGCGAGTTGGTGGAAAGCTACGACCTTCTGTACTCCGCTCTGGAAAGTGGGCGCCTGGGTTTCGTGGCCCTGGATACCCTGATCTCGGAACCCCCCGATCTATCACACCCCATTTTCCATCACCCGAAAGTGCTATTCTCAGGCCATGTGGCAGCCAGGACCAGCCGTGCCCAGGAACGTATGTTTCGTACACTGGGTGAAGACATGAAAGCCGTGCTTCAAGGAAAGAAGCCAAGGAGAGAAAACGTGGTCAACCCACAGGTGATCGACGCATAATTTTTTCTAGATGGCTCGACTGGGAGACTTGCAAACGGTGCACTTGACTTGGTATGTTAACAACAGTTTCTTGGTAAGGACAAGAAGGAGAGAAGGAGCGAATTAATGACTTACATTGTCACAGAAAGATGTGCCTCAAGCCGCTACACTGACTGCGTGGCTGACTGCCCGGTCGACTGCTTTTATGAAATTCAAGATCCCCACATGTTGATCATCAACCCTGATGAATGCATCGATTGTGATGCCTGCGTTCCTTTGTGTCCTGTCAACGCCATCTATCCCGAAGCGGAGGTTCCTGAGGAATACGAAGAGTGGACCCCGAAGAATGATGCCGCCGCCTGCACGGACGACAACCGCATCACAGAAACGGTAGGGTCCCTCGACGGAGCTCACTCGATCGAAGAAGTAAAGAAGCAGGAAGAGGAGAAGTTCGGCAACGCATTGGCCGATCCTTCCAGCGCTGGCCACTGATTCCTCATCCATGACACGCGAGAGCCTCTCCGCTCACTCCCTGGTGGCTAGAGTGCGCCATGCAGCTTGATGCAGTGGCCTTCGGCGCTCATCCCGACGACATTGAACTGTTCTGCGGTGGCACCCTCATCAAACTTAGCTCTCAAGGTCGTAAAATCGGCGTCATCTCCCTCACCCGGGGTGAACTGGGGACGCGGGGATCCCCCGAAATTCGCAGCCAGGAGTTCCAGGAGGCGGCAACCCTCCTCAAGCTCTCCGCTCACAAGATGCTCGACATTCCCGACGGAGATGTTGCCGTCAATTGGGAAAACAAACTGAAGATCATCCGCGAAATCCGGACCTACCAACCCGCCGTCGTTTTCGCCCCCTACTGGAAGGATCGCCACCCCGACCATGAGAACACCTCGAATCTGGTGCGGGAAGCCGCTTTTCTGTCCGGCTTAAAAAAGATTGAAACCGATCAGCAGGCCCATCGTCCCTATAAGGTGATCTATTATCCCTGCTGGTTTGAATTCAGGCCCTCCTTCGTAGTGGACATCACGGAGTGTCACGATCAGAAAATCAAGGCCATTCAAGCCTATCGATCTCAGTTTGACCATCCGGACAAGAGCCAATTCGGTGATGAGGAAACCCTCGTTAGCCGGCCCGAATTTCTGGAGAGGATCACGACCAGGGACAGATACTATGGCTCCTCTATTGGGACGACTTTCGGTGAGTCTTTTCTGGTCCGCGAGCCTCTTCGATTGGATGATCCCATAGGCTTGTTCGATGCAGGTTCAGAGGGCAGTGTTGAGAGGCGCTAAAACGAAGTGAAAATCGGGATTGTCTGCTATCCCACTCATGGGGGGAGTGGGGTCATCGCCTCGGAACTGGCGCTGGGCTTGGCCGAGCTAGGCCATGAGATTCACATCGTCAGTTACGCCACGCCCTTTCGACTCGCTTCCTTTCATCAGAACGTTTTTATTCATGAAGTCGAGGTGTCCTCTTATCCTCTCTTCAAATACCCTCCCTACGCCCTCAGCCTGGCCACCAAACTGGTGGACGTGAGCAAACAATATGGACTGGATCTCATCCATTCTCACTACGCCGTCCCCCATGCAGCCAGTGCCTACCTGGCCAAGCAGATGCTTGGTTCTGAGAAGCTGAAGACGGTCACCACCCTTCACGGTACCGACATTACGCTGGTGGGACTGGATAAATCGTTTTACCAGGTGATCAAATTTAATATTGAGGAATCGGACGGGGTGACAGCGGTCTCTCAGTACCTTCAAAAAAGAACCCAGGATGAGTTTGCTATCCAGCGCGAAATTCGAGTCATCCATAATTTCGTCGACACCGAGCGCTACAATCGTTCAGCCAACCATTGCACCAAGGATCACTTCGCTCCCAACGGGGAAAAGATCCTGATGCACGCCTCCAATTTCCGTCCTGTAAAAAGGGTCACGGATGTGGTTCGAATCTTTGCCACGGTTCGAGAGCAAATCCCGGTCAAGCTGCTGCTGGTCGGTGAGGGCCCTGAGCGATTGTTCGTACAGCAACTGGTTAAGGAACTCAAACTCTCCGAGGACGTCCTGTTTCTTGGGGAGCAGGAGTACATCGCCCAGCTGATGAACTGCGCGGACCTGTTCTTTCTGCCCAGTGAACAGGAAAGCTTTGGACTGGTCGCCCTTGAGGCCCAATCCTGCGGTGTGCCCGTGATCGGCGCTGCTACGGGTGGCTTGCCCGAAGTCGTGGAGGATGGGAAGACCGGTTTTCTGCTTCCGGTAGGGGACATTTCAGGGATGGCCCAGAAGTCATTGGAACTGCTCTCAAAGAACGACCTCTATGAAGCTTTTCATAAAAAGAGCCGGAAAAGGGTTCTCGATTACTTTGACAGTAAATCGATTATTCCTCAATATGAAGCTTTCTATGAAGAAATCTTAAACAAGAGGTGATAGGACTCATGAGATCAAGATCACTCTCCCTTTTTGTTACTGTTGTCCTGGCGCTGGTCCATTCGTCCCTGTGGGTGACGCCGCTCAAAGCACAGCTGGCTCCCCTTTCCTACGATGAGGGGGCCCTGGGACTGGCTTTCGCACTGAGAAAGCTGCCCACCACGGGGAGTTTTCTCCAGATCAACGCCCATCCCGATGATGAAGAT
>JACZQQ010000201.1 GCA_022545645.1 Acidobacteriota bacterium
CCCGGCATGGGGCAGCAGGTAAACCTTCGTCACCTGGGGGACCACACGCTTGACCGTGTCGTAGACCTTAAACTCGCGGGCCAGTCCCTGAAAGGCATGATTGCGCCCGATAGCATAATTGGACCACAATGGCTTTTTGCGTTGGGTAATACAGCTCACCTCCATATAGGGGCACCAGCGTTGGGCCCCAATGTGGCGGGTGTACTCGCTGTAGGGACCTTCCGCCGTGCGCTTCATAGCAAGAATCTCACCCTCAATAACGATCTCCGCATCAGCCGGCACCATGAAATCATCGCCCAGGGTCTCAGAGGCGACCAGCCGCAACGGTTCGCCCAACATTCCGCCGCAGACCTCGAAATGGCTTTCCGGATAACCCATCTTGGTTTGAGAGGCCATGAGCACGTTGGGATGCAGTCCCACCACCACAGCGCACTTCATGTTCTTCTTGTGCTCCTGTTCGTACTTATAAAAATTCATGGAGTTGTGGTTATCCGGAGAAAACAGGAAGGCGATTCTGTTCTTGCTGTGGATTTCCCCTCGATGGATCCCCATGTTGTCGACATGGATTTCCGGGTGATAGGTGATCATCGGGGCCAGCGAAATGTAGGGATGGGGCAACATGAGATAGGGTTGATAAGCAGGAAAACGCTGCATATCCACATCATCGCCCTTCAAGACCACCTCTTTCACCGGTGCCTCGCTTCGATCGACAACGACTGGCTTTTGCTTGTTTTCAAGGGCCAGCCGCCGCCAGTCGTGGGAGACTGTTTCCCAAGTGGAATTCATGGCGTAGGCCAATTTGCTGCGTGAGCCGATCTCATTCATGATCACCTCGTACTCGGAGGGCTCACCATTGCACAAAATGGGATTTTTGATGCGAAGCAAGGGAAACTTGCGCTCACGATCCAGGAGATCGACCAAAATTCCGATCTCGTGTTTGAGACTGATGGGCCTTTCAATGGTGACAACATCTTCGGGATGGTCCCGTTCGTACTCTTCCAAAAACTGACGCAAATCCTTCGCCATAACACCTCCTGTTTACCGGAGTGGGGTACTGCCTCACACCCGCTCGCAAACGTCGACACCCGGTGTGAGAAAAGCAAACTAACGAATGTCCTAAACTTCCACGCGCTCCGCTTCCTTGGCGGTGAATTCAGCCAGGCACCAGCAACAGCGGCAAAACGGCTTCGTGCCTGTAAGCGGATGAGTTTCCTTGAGCATGAGAAGCTCAACATAGAAGCGTTTGTGACATTTTGGACAGGTAATCCAAGCAACTTTCATAGCAAAATTCTCATTTCAATTAAGTAACAGCTGTGCATACTAGTGAAAGGAGAGACTGCGAGTCAAGAGGCAAGGAGTGGCAGGCTTGATTTTCAGACCCACCGAAGGAATCATAAGAGCGATGAGATTTCCAACACCTCTCTTGTACGGCAGTGCCCTACTGGTTCTGGTCCTGGGATTGTCCGGATGCAGCAACTCTCCAACCGATCAGGCCACCGGGGAGCAGACCGAAATTCTGTGGGATACCTGGGGGGTACCCCACATCTTTGCCAACGACAACAGCAGTCTGTTTTATGCGCTGGGCTGGGCTCAGGCCAGAAGTCATGGAAACCTGATTCTGAGACTCTATGGCCAGGCCCGGGGACGGGGAGCCGAGTACTGGGGTGAGGCCTATTTGGCCAGAGACCGTTGGGTCCGCATGATGGGTATTCCCAAACGGGCCAAGGACTGGTATGAGGCACAGGATATCCAATGGAAGCAATATCTGGATGCCTTTGCCCAGGGCATTAATGATTACGCCAGGAAACATCTCGATCAGATTTCGGACGAAGTGGAACCGGTTTTGCCGGTCAATGGAAGAGACGTGCTGGCACACAGTCAGCGGGTCATTCTTTTTTCGTTCGTCACCAGTCCGGGGCTGCTTCAGAGGGTCAACCAGCAATGGAATCCTGGACAATCTGCACGCTTCACCCGGGAGACCGGGGGTTCTAACGGCTGGGCCATCGGACCTTCGCGATCAGCCAGTGGTAACGCTCTGCTGCTCTCCAACCCCCACTTACCCTGGTCCGATCTGTATCTGTTTTACGAGACTCACCTGGTTGCACCAGGAGTCAATGCTTACGGGACTGCATTGGTCGGAATTCCGATTTTGGGGATCGCCTTTAACGACTACCTGGGCTGGACTCACACCGTCAACGCCCATGATGGCGATGACCTTTACGAGCTCACGCTTGCCGAGGGCGGGTACGTTTGGGACGGCCGCGTCCGGGAGTTTGAGACTTCCCAGGAGATTCTCAAGGTCAGGGAGAAGGACGGTACCCTGAGAGAGGAGAAGCTCGTCTTAAGACAGTCCATTCACGGTCCTGTGATTGCCGAGAAGAATGGAAAGGCCCTTGCCTTGCGCATTGTAGGGCTCGAACAATCGGGGATGCTTGCCCAGTGGTGGGATATGGTGCGGGCCAGAAGTCTCGAGGAATTTGAAGCCGTGCTGAGACGTCTTCAGCTTCCCATGTTCACGGTCATGTATGCGGACAGGGATGGCCGCATCCTGCATCTTTTTGGGGGGATCACTCCCGTGCGCCCGGCAGGAGATTGGGACTGGTCGGGGATCGTCCCCGGTGATACTTCAGAAACACTCTGGACCGAAACTCATGGTTATGACGAACTTCCCAAAGTCATTGATCCCGAGAGCGGCTGGCTCCAAAATGCCAACGATCCTCCCTGGACGACGACTTTTCCGGCCGTCCTGGATGCCAACCAGTTCCCCCGCTACATGGCACCTCGAAGGATGCGCTTGCGGGCCCAGCGTTCGGCGCGCATGTTGATGGAAGATGAAAGCATCACCTTTGAGGAGCTGATCCAGTACAAACATTCAACCCGGATGGAATTAGCCGATCGTCTCCTGGATGACCTGCTTCCGGCTGCCCAAAAGAGCACCCGTGATCGGGTCCGTCGGGCTGCCCAAGTTCTGGGTTCCTGGGACCGCAATGCCGATGCCGACAGCCAGGGGGCGGTACTGTTTGAGGCCTTTGTCCAGGAGCTGAACCGTTCCCGATCCGATATCTTTGCCCGAAACTGGAGCGAGGATTCCCCACTGGAGACGCCCGACGGTCTGGCTGATCCGGTGGCTGCTCTCGAGGCACTGGAGACTGCGGCCCGTCGAGTGGAAACCGATTATGGAGCACTGGACGTGGAGTGGGGGAAGATCCATCGTCTCCGTATGGGGGACCTTGATTTTCCCGCCAACGGAGGACCGGACAGCTTGGGCATCTTCCGAGCCCTCAGCTTCCGCGAGCTGGGACAGGGCTTGAAGCAAGCCGCCTCAGGAGACTCCTTCGTGATGGCCGTGGAGTTCTCCAATCCCGTTCGGGCTCAGGCCTTACTGAGCTATGGAAATGCCTCACAGCCGGATTCACCTTTTCGTGGAGACCAGCTTGAACTCTTTTCACGAAAGGAGTTGCGTCCCGTGTGGAGAACTCGTGAGGAGATTGAGGCCAACCTGGCATTCAAGGAAGCGTTCAAGAGTCCCGTCCCATGAATACGATGCTGTTTGTGGCCGCCACCCTTCGGGCTGATGAGGATTGCGGGCGATCTCTGCGTCGCTCGTCGTCGCCGATGTCCCTGCATCACCTCCTCCTCGCTCCTTGATCTCCCCTCCCAAGCCCCATCAGCAAACGTCATGGTATTCATGGGACGAGACACTAAAGATCAATAGGTCGGACTCGAAGCCGGGACCTTTCTAATGTAGGTTAAAAAGCCATCCTGTCGAAGCAACTCGTTCATCTGTGCGACCTCTTCCACAGTTTTAAACTCGCCCACCCAGACGCGGTAGTAGGGGTCTTGGCTGGAAGAGTGCCGCAGTGCACCCGCATAGCCCTTGGCCTCAAGGCGAATCAGAATCTGCCTTGCATCCACCTCAGCCGTGAAAGCCCCCACCTGCACCGTGAAAGGCTCTGCCGGGTTTGTACTGGAGTCTTCCAGCGGCCCGGCACTGTCCTCCTCCGACACCTCCGCTGCAACCGGGAAGCCGTCCGCAGAGGGTGCACTTTCCTGCTCGGGCTCGGATGGAACCATCAACCGTTGGTAGAAGTCCAGCGGTGGCTGGAGATCCTGGACAGGTGTATCTGAAAGCGAGAGGCTTCCATCAGTCGTCCTGGCTTCCACGAAATGATCCCTCCCCAGGAAAAGCCCCAGCAGGTAAAAGAGAAAAATGAAACCCAATACCACCCCATACAGAGCCATCGATTCGCGGGGACTCAGTTTGGCTTTCACACCCATTATCCTAGCTTTCTTTCTTAGCCGGTTGGGAACCGCCCAGGAGACCACTGATCAGATCGATGGGCAGGGGAAAAACGATGATGGAATTCTGCTCCATGCCAATCTCGCTCAGTGTCGACAGATAGCGAAGTTGAATGGTCAGGGGTTCCTTGGCCAAGGTCCTGGCCGCTTCCAGGAGACGGTCGCCCCGGCGGGTGATTCCCACGTCTCGCCACATGAGGTCTTGCAGGGCCGGTAACGTCAAGGGTGAAATACCGTCGCCACCCGGCTCCCTGGACCGTAGGGTGACGGTCACAAAGCGGTAACGCTCTCCCTGGGATGGCTGCGCCTGGTCCAGGGTGCTGGCCACCACTCTCTGGGCGAAGACCAGGGTGTCCAGCAGCGAGTTGCTGGCGAGGCGATTTGCACCGTGGACTGCGGCGCAAGCGACTTCTCCGCAGGCGTAGAGTCCGCCAAGGTTGGTTCGTCCCCAGGTGTCGGTCTCCACGCCGCCCATCATGTAGTGGGCCGCGGGAGCGATTGGCACCGGACCTTTGGTGATATCCAGGCCGTGGCCCATGCAGAAATTGTAAATGGTGGGAAAGCGGCTCTGCACGGTGTCGGCGGGCAGGTGGGAAATGTCCAGGAAAACTTGACCGTCGCTGGATTTTTCTATCTCCGCGGACATGTCACGGGACACCACGTCTCTAGGCGCCAGGTCGGCCCTGGG
>JACZQQ010000030.1 GCA_022545645.1 Acidobacteriota bacterium
TTCAGCCTTCGATGGCCGGCTGACCTCCTGCCGCAGAAGGCCACCTCTTTCCATTACCACAACCGATTCCTCCGGCCACCAGAGTAGCGAGCCGATTGATTTTGGACTGGTGGGAGAAATTGAGAACATGGACACTTCTGTCCTGCAACAATTTTGGCAGGGCGGATGGGTTCCCGTTGTCAGTTGCCTGGGTGCCGACTCCAACGGCCAGATCCTCAACATCAATGCCGACACCTTGGCTGCTGAACTGGCCATCGAGTTGCGGGCCACTCGACTGATCTCCGTTTCCGACGTGGAAGGAATCTACCTGGACATCAACGATGCCTCCAGCTGCATCTCTGAACTGAGTACGGCTGAGGCAAAAATCCTCTTGAGCGAAGGACGTCTCACCAACGGGATGGTCCCCAAGCTCCAGACGGCGCTGAAGGTCCTGGAGGGCGGAGTGGAAGCCGTTCAGATTCTCAGTGGCCTCAAGGAAAATGCATTGTTGGATGCGCTTGAGGGAAAAGCAGGAACGATCCTGAAAACAGGATAAATCATAAATTCCAAATCATAAATTCTAAACAAATTTGAAATTCGATTGTTTAGTATTTGGAATTTGTGATTTGTTTGGAATTTGGGATTTAGGATTTGGAATTTGCTTCACACAGCTAGTTCCTGTTTCTGTACGGCCAGTTCCTGTTCCAGAGTATGAGCTAGATTCAAGAGCCGGGCTTCTTGAAAATAGGGGGCCTGGATTTGCAGGCCGATGGGAAGGCCCTCCTGGCTGAAACCGCAGGGCAGGGACAGACCCGGGATACCGGCGAGATTGGCCGTCACCGTGTAGATGTCCATCAGATACATCTCCAGCGGATCTGTCTTTTTCTCTCCGATCTTGAAAGGAAGTGAGGGAGTTGTGGGTCCCACCAGAAGATCCACCTTCTTGAAGGCTTCATGGTAATCGTTTCTCAAAAGGGTTCGAACCTTGCTGGCCTTGATAAAGTAAGCGTCATAGTAGCCGGCGCTCAGGACGTAAGTCCCGATCATGATTCGTCGCTTGACTTCCTCACCGAATCCCTCACTACGGGTGGACTTGAACATGCTGTCGAGGTCTGTTTGATCGGCGCTGCGGTGTCCATACCTCACCCCATCGTAGCGAGCCAGGTTGGAGCTGGCTTCCGCGGGAGCGATGACGTAGTAGGTGCTAATGGCATATTCCGTCTGGGGCATACTGACCTCGAGAAGGGAGCAGCCCAATCCCTCCAGCTTCTTAATGGCCGCCCGAAGGCTCTGCTCAATCTGTCCATCAAGTCCGGACCCGAACCACTCTTTGGGAACTCCGATCTTCAGACCTTTGACCTCCTGGTCGATCTCGCCTAAATAGTCCTCGACGGGTCGGGCCGCCGAAGTGGAATCCTGAGGATCCGATCCGGCGATGGCCTGAAGCAGGAGGGCCACATCAGAGACGCTGTTGCCCACCGGGCCAATTTGATCCAAGGAGGAAGCAAAGGCGACCAGTCCATAGCGGGAGACCCGGCCATAGGTGGGCTTCAACCCCACGGTTCCGCAAAAGGCCGCCGGCTGGCGGATGGACCCTCCGGTATCGCTGCCCAGCGCGCCCGGCGCTTCCCCAACGGCCACCGCTGCAGCCGATCCTCCACTGGATCCCCCCGGAACCCGTTCCAGATCCCATGGATTTCGAGTGGGAAAGAAAGCGGAGTTTTCCGTGCTCGAGCCCATGGCAAACTCGTCACAGTTGGTCTTTCCCAAGAGAATCGCTCCGCTTTCTTTGAGCCTGCTCATCACGGTGGCATCGTAGGGGGGAATATAGTTTTCAAGAATCCGCGAAGCGCAGGTGGTTCGAACACCCTGGGTCACGATGTTGTCCTTAATGGCCAGCGGAATTCCTGTTAAAAGTCCGTTTTTGGACTCTCCTGAAGCAAGCTGACGATCCAGCTGGGCGGCCTGGGCCAGAGCCGGTTCCTCTTCGACGGTCAAAAAGGCCTTGATCTTGTCGTCACACTGTCGGATCCGATTCAGGAAACTCTCGGTGATCTCGGTGACGGAGGCATCCCTGCGCTGGATGAGATCACGGAGTTGCTTGATGGAAAGGTGATGGATCTCGCTCATCTACTCAATCACCGGAGGAACTTGAAAATGATCTTCGGAGGACTCAGGGGCATTGTCCAGGGCAGTGGCCACAGGAAGGGAAGACCTGACCTCGTCTTCTCGCATAGGGGTGGCCCGATTCTTCCCTTCAACGGCTTGATGTGCGTATTGCACATTTTCGGTTGAAACGGCCCCGGTTGAAACCGTCTCCAGTTGGGTAAAGTACTCCAGAATCTGCTGGAAGTGGCCGACGAATCGTTCCAACTCCTGGGGATCAAACTTCAAATGGGCCAGCTCAGCGATTTTTTCGACTTCCCGGGTATCAATGGGCAATGTTTCTCTCCTTTCAGACTCTTCCCTGGACGCGCCTTAGGTATTCACGAGTGGCCTCGACATCCCTACCGATCTGCTTTTTAAGCTCGTTGACCCCCGTGAATCTTTTCTCATCTCTGAGACGGAAGCAAAAATCCAGTTTCATCCACTTCCCATAGATGTTTTCCTCGAAGTCGAGCAGATGGGGTTCCACGACAGGGTTGTCCTGGGCCCTCTCGTGCAGGGTGGGCCGAACTCCTACGTTGGTCACACTGGGGTAAGTTTTCCCATTGAGATGAGCCCGGGTCACATAGACGCCATTGGCAGGAATGAGTTCATTTTCCGGATCCAGGTTGGCCGTGGGAAATCCCAGCTCCATCCCCTTCCCGGCACCGCGAACCACCGTCCCCTGGATCTGGTAAGGACGTTCAAGCAGGCGTCTGGCCAGAGCCACCCTTCCCTCTCGCAGTGAGTTTCGAATGTAGCTGCTGCTGATACGGGTGCCCCGAAAGTAAACGGCTTCGATCTCATGAACTCCAAACCGGAACTCCGGTCCCAGGGATTTCAAAGTTTCGATGTCTCCGGAGCGGCGATGGCCAAAGCGAAAATTGTTTCCCACATGAATCTCGCGGATTCCGTGATTGTGGAGGATCTGGTGGGCAAATTCGGCTGGAGTGAGAAGAGACAGCTTCCGTGTAAAGGGCAGACACACGATTATGTCCAGATCCAGCTCTTCCAGAATCCTGTTTTTCTGGTGCTCGGTTTGAAGCAGCAGAGGAGCGTTGTTGGGAGAAATAATCTTTTGAGGGTGAGGGGTAAAGGTCAAGAGAATCGATGTCCCTTCTCTTTCCTGCGCTCGCTTCACCACTTGGCGCAGGATAACCTGATGTCCTCGATGGACTCCATCGAAGACTCCGATGGTCATCACCGGATAGTTCAAGGCTTGAGGGAAGTGGGCAAGATCATCGAGGATTTGCATATCACTCAATCCATCTCCAGTATCTGACCGTCATAGGCCAACCTCACCGATTCGGGTAAAAAGGCATTCCCCTCATCGTGGTCAACATCGTGATTCATATGAATCAAGAATGTTTGCTTGGCACCCAGCTTCTGTGCCATTTCGGCTGCCTCAGAAAGGCTGAAATGTTTGGGATGACTTTGGTAGCGAAGACCGTCCAGAACCAGGTAGTCGAGTCCTTCCAGTTGCCCCAGACTCTTCTCAGGAATAAAGCTGACATCGGTGACATAGGCGAAGCGACCCACCCGAAATCCCAGGACGGGCAGATCACCATGCAGGACTTCCACGGGTTCGAACTCCAGATCGGCAATGCGAACATTTCCCTCGATCGGAATCAATTCCATACAGGGGACACCCGCTTGGACCTCCCCCTTGAAGAGGTGACGGAAGGTAATTTTCAGCTCCTTCAGGGTTGCCGGACTGGCGTAAAGACGAGTGGTCTTCCTCGACCACATGTTGAAGGGGTAAATATCATCCAGACCCAGGATGTGATCGACATGGGCATGGGTGTACAAAACGGCATCCACACCCTTGACGTTGTGCTGCAGCATCTGGGTGCGAAAGTCGACAGAGGTATCAATGACAACATTGGCCTCGCTCTCGATTAAGATCGAAGAGCGCAGCCGTTTGTTCTTGGGATTCGGGGAGGTGCAGACCTTGCAGTCGCACCCCACCGTGGGAATTCCACGTGAAGTTCCGGTGCCTAAAAAAATAACCCGCATCAGAGCTTTGTCGCTTTGGATTTTCCCATGAACTTCGTGCGCAACTCATAGAGAACATTCTCCAACAGGTGGGATTCCTCAGCAGACAGGTTGCCCTCGGTCTTTTCCTTTAGAATGCCCAAGATGTCAATCATCTGACGGGCCGCCTCCAGATCTTCCGTCTTCTGCCCGGTACTGGGTTCCGGTATCTCCCCCAGATGGACCATCCCGGTGGTGGCCAGCGAGAGAAGAAAGGAAGCAAAATTGACTCCCTGGCTGGGGTCTTGCTCCCCGGTGGGCTCCGCTTCTTCGTGCTGGCTGGGGTCCTGACTCGCTTTGGGTTTCTCCTCCGGGCTGGTCTTCGGTGGCTCTTGCTTCTGGGGAGGAGCCTGTTCACCTTGCTCCGGCTGGAGGGGGGCGCGGACCTCTCCTTCGGTGGTGAACATCCGACGATCGGTTACCTTAAATGAGCTTTGTTCCTCTTCTTCGTCATCCATGTACTTTCTCCGTAGCGCGCTCCCCGCGCCTTCCAAGTTCCAGGTTCCAGGTTTGAACAATCTTCTGTCTTCTTCTGATGTGAGTTGTCAGCTGTCAGCTGTTGATTGTTTGTTGTCTTGCCAAAAGGTTTCCATTTCCCCAAGAGAAACTTCTTTGAGAGCTCTCCCCTGGGAGCCAAAGTGTTTTTCCATTTCTCTAAAACGTGCTGAGAATTTCCGATTGGCCTGATTCAGTGCCGTTTCAGGATCAATTTGAAGGTAACGGGCGATGTTGAGAGCGGCGAACAGGAGGTCCCCCACCTCTTCCTTGATCTCTTTCTCCTCCCCCTGCCGGAGCGCATCCCGAAGCTCCTCGAACTCCTCGACAACTTTATCTCGGATTTGCTCGATACTGCTCCAATCGAATCCCACCCGAGCCGCCTTGGAAGACATCTGATAGGTGGCGTACAGAGCTGGAATCTTTTCCGGGATCCCGTCCAGTAACGATTCCCGAGTCACCTTACCCCCGGCCGATTTCTTTTCCGCGGCCTTGATATCCTCCCAATGCTTCAAGAGTTCTTGAGAATCCCGGTAATGTTCGTCTCCAAAAACGTGGGGATGTCGACGAACCATCTTTTCGTAGCTTCTGCGACACACGTCGTGGATATCGAATTCTTCTTTCTCCTGGGCAATGCGGCTGTGGAAAATCACCTGAAACAGCAAATCTCCCAATTCATCACAGAGCTCGTTGGAGTCGGATCCATCCAGGGCTTCGAGAACCTCAAAAGCCTCTTCCACCAACAGAGGCTTCAGCGTCTCCCGGGTCTGCTCCTGATCCCAGGGACAGCCCCCAGGTCCTCGGAGGGTATCCATCAGCTCCAGTAGTTTCTGAAAATAGTCTTCCCGACGGTTCACAGCCGCTATCGTATTATGAGTGCCGGTGAAGGGAAAGTCTCTTGTTTCAAGTTTCGATCACATCGAACTGTTCGATGTTCATCAGAGGATCGGGTTGAACAGAAACCGATTTACCCGTCATCTCTTCGATCTCCTTCATCACCCTCTTTTCTCCGTCTCGGAGTGCCTTGCCAATATCTGGATGACAGCGAATCATGAGTTCATGGCCATTCTCCAGATGGGGAGTCATTTTTTGGACTGCCTGGTGAATCGAGTAGCAGATCGTCCGCACCGATTTGGTCATACCACTTCCCTGACAGGAAGCGCAGGGCTGGCACAGCAGTCTCTCCAGTGACTGCTTGACTCGTTTGCGGGTAATGGCCACCAAACCAAATTCATTGAATTGGAGAATTCTGGAAGGAGATTTGTCTTTGTCCAGCTCCACCTGGAGCGCGCTCATGACTTTTTGACGATTCTTCTTCTCGTCCATGTCAATAAAGTCGATGACAATAATCCCTCCCAGATCACGAAGACGAATCTGACGGACCACCTCTCTCACCGCATCCAGATTGGTTTTGGTGATGGTATCTTCCAAAGAACTGGTGTTTCCCACGAACTTGCCCGTATTGACATCAATGGCCACCAGAGCCTCGGTCTGGTTGATGACGATGTGACCGCCGTTTTTGAGCCACACTTTCGGCCGCAGCGCCTTCTCGATTTCGTGGGTCACCCGGTAGGTGTCAAAAATGGGTTTTCTCTTTTTGTAGAGGTGAACTCGCTGGACCAGTGAGGGATTGAACTGATTGACAAAATCAACAACCCGTTCGTACTCTTCCTCGTCATCAACACGAATGGCCCGGTAGTCCTTGCTGAAGTAATCCCGCACCACCCGCTGACTCAAGCTGGGTTCTGCATAGACCAGGGCCGGAGCCGACGTCTTTTCCGCTTTCCGGCGGATATCCTCCCAGAGACGGGTCAGATAGCTCATGTCCTTGCGAAAATCTGCTTCATCCTTTTTCTCACCTACCGTTCGTACGATGAAACCTCTTCCGGAATTTTCGCGCAGTTTGACGACGATGTCTTTGAGGCGTTTTCGCTCTTTATCGGAGACAATTCTTCGCGACACTCCGACGTGCTCCACGGTGGGCATAAAAACCAGGTAACGTCCGGGCAAAACGCTATGGGAGGTGATCCGGGCTCCTTTCTTACCGATGGGCTCTTTGGCCACCTGAACTAAAATTTCCTGTCCTTCCTGCAGGAGGTCTCCGATCAAGGCTTGCCCGCTGCGGTGGTTGGAGTTCTTCCGCCGCCCCCTGCGAGAGTCGCGAGGCGGCTCCGGCTGAGGTGGATCCGCCTTCTTTTCAGGGGACACGGGTTGAGGGGAAGGCTTCCCTTGAGGACGACCCAGGCTCTTAAAGACTGCAAAGGGCTGCAGAAACCTGGGAAGGATGTGAGAACCCCGCCTCTCGGGCCGAACCTCCGATTCAACACCCGCGCTTCCAGCGGTATGCTGAGCTCCTGAACTCACCGAAACATCCAGACTCTCGGGCAAGATCTGTCCGGCTTCGGCCACCAGCTCCTGGGTAGAGTGTCGGGGTGGATCTGAGTCGGAGTTTTCCGGCTCTTTCGCGGGCTCTTTGGGGAGCGGACCCGAAAAGTCCCCTTTTTCGTTCTCGAAAAGGGCTTCGTACTCCTCGAGATCCTCGGAAAAGTCCGAGACATAGAGAAAGGTGTCCCGCGGCAGGCCAATATTGACGAAGGCTGCCTGCATTCCCGGCAGTACTCGGGTCACTTTTCCTTTGTAGATGTTCCCCAGGATTCTGCGATTCTTGGCCCGTTCGATAAATATTTCAGTGACCTGGTCATCTTCCAGGATGGCGAGCCTGGTTTCCAGGCTCGTCGATGAAATCAACAGTTCTTTTGACATGTGTTCTCCAGGTTTGGCAAATTCGCCTCACCAACCGGGAGAAGCTTAAGGGAAGGAAGAGTCTTTTTCCGCAAGCGGTAGAGGGTCCTCAAGGTGCTCAATCATCTCATTTCCGCTGGCAAATCAAGAAAGGAAGGTAAAACATCGGAATCGTTCGTACCCAAAAACTCTCTTCCATACACGGGAGCGGCGGAATCGCCAATCTGACAGGGCACCTCAGTCCCCTCGGGACGTCCTTACCCACTGTGGATCACACCGTCAGGGCGAAGGATTCCACCCGCGTAAGTGTTCACGTGTGAGAGGAGCAGGCGCTTGTCCTTCCAGCGACCTGCCCTCTCAAAAGCTTCTCCGAATAAATTAAAATAAAAATTCTTATCTGAAATGCAGTCTCTATAAGCTCTTATCATTCCTGACAATGATTATAGCACAGCCCTTGGGCAGGCCTGGGATTTTGGGGAGGAACTCTGACCGGTGGAGGCCCGCAGGCTAAACAGGGCCCGCAGGCAAAAGTCGGCTGACCCAGGTTTCTTGTGTAGGGGCGCACGGCTGTTCGCCCTATAAGCTGTTGATAGAGCAGGTTTGTGGGCGCACAGCCGTGCGCCCCTACAAAACGGTCATTTCGGGATGCTAAAAATAGACAAAACGCCGCTGATAGACGTTCAGGGCCAGGCCCAGGGCAGCAAAGACGGTCACCGTAGCGGATCCCCCATAGCTCAGCAAGGGAAGGGGGATGCCAATGGGAGGCACGATTCCGAGAGCCATTCCCACATTGATGGCAACATGGAAAAACATGAGACTTGCCACACCCGTACTCATCAGGATTCCGACCCGATCACGGGCTGTTTCGGCAATACGAATCAAGCGCATCAAAATGAGCAGATAGAGCATCAAGATCAGTATGGAGCCGACAAATCCGATCTCTTCGGCCAGGATGGCAAAGATAAAATCGGTATGAATCTCGGGAACAAATCCCAGTTGGCTTTGCAGTCCCTGTCCCAATCCCTTGCCAAACAAGCCTCCTGAGCCGATGGCGATCTGAGACTGTCGAGACTGATAACCGATTCCCTGGGGATCCAGTCCCGGATCAAAAGTGACCAGGATGCGTTGCTTCTGATAATCCTGGAGAAAAAACCAACTCACTGGAGCAACACACAGGGACACAACCAGCACACCGGCAAGAAGCTGTTTTTTGACACCCGCCACCACCACCATACCCATGAGTATGGGAAGAAACATGAGAGCCGTTCCAAGATCACCCTGGATGGTGATCAAGATCATGGGGAACAGGGTAATAGAAGCGAGAATCAGGAAATGCCTGTACTCCAAATGATTCTCATTGAGTTGACCCAGGTACTGTGCCAACAGAAGGATCACGGTGAGTTTCGCCAACTCCGAGGGTTGAAAGCTCACTCCTCCGAAGGTGAGCCAACTCCTGCTGCCGTTGATCTCCGTTCCAAAGAACAGAATACCAATGAGGAGTAGAGCCGACAAAGCGTAAAACAGGAAGGCATGATCAGCCAGAAAATGATAGTCAATGGACATGACGAAAAGACAGACGCCCACTCCTACAGAGATCCAAAGAAGGTGGCGGAGAAAGAAACTATAGTCCCCGCTTTGGGGGCTCGCATTGTAGATTCCCAGTGCTCCCAGCAGGGCTAGAATCAAGGCTCCCATAAAGAGAGCGTAATCGAATTGTGTGAGGATTCCTCGTTCCCACACCCTCACAGCTTCTTCTCCTGCTTTGCCTGTGAAGCCACCTCCAAACCCGCAGGCCCACGGCTCTTATACTTGGCGTGGTAGAGTCTGAAGATCTCCCTGGCTATAGGAGCAGCTGAGGACCCTCCCGAGCCCCCTCTTTGCACGATGACGGCGACAATGATTTCGGGATTGTCTCGGGGAGCGAAACCGACGAACCATGCATTATCCTCTAAACTCTCCAGTTCGGACTCCGACAACTCTTCACGGGTTGACAGGCTAATGGTTTGGGCAGTTCCCGTCTTCCCAGCGACCTGGTAATTGGCCAGTCGGGCGCCCTGCCCCGTACCTCCCTCATTGACCACGCTCCACATCGCATCCCGGATCGTTTGCAGGTTTTCCGGAGCAAAGGCCGGAGATAAGAGTTCCCGACCCGCTGTCGAGCCTTGCTGGAAGTCCCCTTTCAACAGGTGAAGCCGGGGGCTTCTTCCCGTGGCAATGATCCCCATGGCGCGTGCCAACTGGATCGGAGTCACCAGTATGGGGCCCTGTCCGATGGCTAAGGATATGGTCTCACCGGGATACCAGGGTTCCCCTCTAACCTGCCTTTTCCACTCCTCGGAAGGCACCAACCCGGATGCCTCTCCCAGAAGATCGATTCCCACGGGAACGCCCAGCCCCAATTGTCGAGCAAAGTGGGCAATCTCCTGGAGGCCTAATTTCTGCCCCAGAAGATAGAAGTAAGTATTGCACGAGTGCTGAATGGCTTCCCGAAGAGTGACCTCTCCGTGTCCCCCCTCCTTCCAACAATGGAACCGGTGACCATATAGATCTACGCTACCATTACAGGTGACGGTCGTCTCTGTATCGATGATTCCGCGCTCGAGACCCGCCAGGGCCAAGATCATCTTGAAAGTCGATCCTGGCGAGAAAGTGTTTTGGACGGTGCGGTTTTGAAGCGGGTGATCAGGATTTTCCAGCAGTTGATCCCACTCTTTCTTGGAAATGCGAATGGCAAACTGGTTGGGGTCAAAGGCGGGTCGGCTTGCCATGACCAGAATTTCACCGCTGCGGGCATCGAAGGCGATCACCGCACCCGCATCCTCTCCCAGCAGATTCTCCGCCGTGGCCTGAAGATCCAGATCCAGGGTGAGGGTCAGATCCTCTCCACGGATCGGATCAATCTGCTCAAGATCGTGGAGAATTCTTCCGCGGCTATCAACCTGCACGCGACGCCGTCCATCACGACCGGTCAGGGTTTGATTGTAGGTTCGCTCCACCCCAAACTGACCGACAATATCTCCAGCCTTAGACTCCCTAAATACCGGCTCCTGAAGCTGAGCAGGCGAGATTTCACCGACATAGCCTGCAACGTGGGCAGCCAGGCTTCCGTAGCGATAAATCCGGCGAGGCTGCTTCAGGATTTCCACTTCCGGATGTTCGGACTGGCGGGCAAGGAGGTAGGCCGTTTCCTCCATAGAGAGGTTTTCCTTTATGACCACTGGCTGATAAATGCTGTAACTCCCGGCCGCCTTCAGCCGCTCCCTGAGAACCTCTTCGGTGATATCCAGCCCATCCATCAAAAACTGGAGTGTCGCGTCCAGATCGCTCAGTTCATCCCGGAAGAGTAAAAGGTTGAACCCATACACGTTGTCCACCAGAACTCTACCCTCCCGATCATGGATAAGACCGCGGGGAGCGATCTGGGGCAGAATCCGCACCCGGTTTCGCTCGGCGAGATTCTGATAGTAATCAAAGTCGAGTACCGTCAAGGACCACAATTGGGCGAACAGACAAATGAAAACCAGGACGAAAAAGATGCGAAGCCAGTTCAGGCGCTGCAGAAGTTCCCGGTTATCTTGAAAAATGGGCATCGATATTCTCTAGAATTGACGAAAGTTCTTTTCGGGAAATTTGATCCGGTCGTAGAAGTGAAAGATCACACCTCCTGCAATACCGGTGACCGGAACCTGAATCAGGATCCTCAACCAAACCTCCTGTTGGATCGTTTGTCCAAGCAAAGCTCTCATTCCCACTACAATTCCCTCATCCACTGCAGACAGGAGCCCAATGAGGACACACCTAGCGAGTAAGCCCTCCAACAACAGCCATTTGCTCAGGTAGGCCCCTCCGAAACCCATGAGGGTTTTGCTCAGGCCGTTCAGCCCTAAATAGATGCCTGAAATTGCATCTTGGAGCAATCCGAAGGCAATCCCACTAACTGCTCCCTTAGCGGGTGACGAATTCCAGCCAATATAGAGGGCAAGGACCAGCGACAAATCCAGGTAAAGCGCGGCTGGGAGGTAGTTGGCAAAGACAATTTCGGCCACTGCCGTGGCCGCCAGAAGAAGCACCACCTCCGAGTTGCGGATGGTCTCATTCAATCCCCTCTCCCTTCCGGGAGTGGCCCCTCACCACCATGATCTCCTCGAGCCGCAGGTAGTCAACGAAAGGCTCAACCTGTATATCGCGATAAACAGTCACTCCTTTTCGGGATTGAACGACTCTGCCGATGGGAAAACCCTTGGGATACAATCGATCGGTGCCGGAGGTGTAGACAATGTCTCCCACCTCTACCGATTCATAGTTGGGAATAAAATTCCACTTCAGAGTGACGGAGCCGTCACCCTGAATCACCCCTTGCAAGCGCGAATCCTCAAGCATGGCACCGGCCGCAGCGCCGTCATTGGTGATCAACTCCACTTCCGAGGTAAAAGGGGTGGTGGCCCAGACCCGGCCGACGATCCCTTGGGGTGTGATCACCGCATCATCTTTACGGATGCCCTTCAAACTTCCGGCATTGATGACAAGCCGGTGGGCATAAAAGGGAGGGCTCTTCCAGATGACTGGCACCAGGAAGGTATCAAACAGGAACTGCTCTTCCAGCATGGGACCCTCTTCTCGGCGTGAAACGAGAGACTTGATCCCCCGCAGCTGGGCCAACTCGACCCCCAGACGGGCATTCTCTTCACGAAGCAGAAGATTTTCCTTCTGGGCACCGTACAAAAGAGCATACTGTTTTACCGCACCCGTGACTCCGTCCACCGCAAAGTGCACCGTGGATGCGATGGGAGTAAAAAGCAGAAGACTTCCGGAGCGAAGCAACAAGCGCCCTTCAGCATTTCGCACTTGCACGGAGAGAAGCAGGAGATTGGCCAAAAGCAGAAAAGCTAATGGAACAAACGGCTTTCGTTGAAGCAGGGCGATCATTGCATACTGATTCTTTTAAGTAGTGGGATATCCTCCAACATTTTGCCCGTTCCCAGGACTGCCGAGCAAAGAGGATCTTCGGCCAGAAAAATGGGAAGCCCCGTCTCGTTCTTCATTCTTACATCCAGGTTCTTGAGAAGGGCTCCGCCTCCCGTCAACACCACACCCTTATCCACGATATCAGCAGAAAGTTCAGGGGGTGTTCTTTCCAAGGCTACCCGAACGGCATTCACAATCGTGTCCACGGTGTCGGATAGGGCCTCGCGCACTTCTTCATCTGTGATGGTAATCGTCTTGGGAATGCCTTCGATCAGGTCGCGCCCCTTGATTTCCATGGTCAGCTTTTCCTCCAGTGGCGCCGCCGAGCCAATTTTGATTTTCACCTCCTCAGCCGTGCGTTCCCCGATCAACAAATTGTGTTTTCTCTTGATGTACTGGATGATGGACTCATCCATCTCATTACCCGCGACCCGGACTGAGCGGCTGTATACGGGACCCGACAAACTGATCACAGCGATATCCGTCGTTCCCCCTCCGATGTCCACGATCAGGTTTCCACCCGGCTCCGTTATGGGAAGTCCAGCACCGATGGCCGCAGCCATGGCTTCTTCCAGCAGATAAACCTCGCTGGCCTTGGCTCTGAAAGCCGACTCTCGAACAGCCCTTTTCTCAACCTGGGTGATTTCCGAAGGGATGCAGATGACAATCCTGGGACTCAGTAAAATATTGCGTTTGTGAGCTCTCCTGATGAAGTATTTCAGCATCTCCTCGGTGATATCGAAATCAGCGATCACCCCATCCTTCATGGGCTTGATGGCAACGATATTGCCCGGTGTTCGACCCAGCATGTCCTTGGCTTCACGCCCAATGGCTTCAATCTTGTTATTGAGCTTATTAATGGCGACGATAGAAGGCTCGTTGACAACGATTCCCTGGCCTCGGACATAAACAAGGGTATTGGCCGTACCCAGATCAATGGCAAGATCCTCCGAAAAATAACTGAAGATTGAGCGGAGGTTCAGCATGACGGCTTTTCAGTATGGCACAGCATTATGACAGCAGTTTTTTCGGCAACTCGAGAGCTATTCACTCGGCCAAACCGCCACAATTCATGAGGTGGTTGTTCGCCCTCTTCCCCGCCAGTTCTCCTATAAACGCGGGCCTTATTATGCTCCGTCCTTAGGTCGCGAGCAAGATCAAATCTCCAAACCTCTGAACTGAAAGAAATTAAGACGTTTTCTGGCTTCCTCCTCCGCCCATTCAACTCAACAAAATTACCTCGTTTTTATCCTGAGCGCTGCAGATGAATTGTATACCCCCGACCCAACCCTACAAGTGATCATGGTCACAGGAAATGGGGCCTGGAGATCCTCAGGAACAACGCCGGCTGGAGGGCTGAAGACTTGTGTTATACTGACTGTTTTTCAACACAGGAAAATACGGATGCTCGATGTATTTCGACGAAGAAAAGGCGGCTTGAAGTGGGTTCTATGGCTCGTGATCCTTGTTCTGGGTGCGGGTATGCTCCTGTTCTTTGTTCAGACTCCGGGTGGGATGGGGGTTGGTTTAAGCAACCAGAATGTGGCCATCGTGGCTGGCAACTCGATCACCATGAATCAGTATCGGAGACTTTACAACCAAATCTACGAGAGCTACCGACAGATGTACCCCTTGGATCAAGGAGGTGCTGAGATTCTAAAGCTGTTGGGCATTGCCGACCAGGCACTGGATCGGTTAGTCGACGAATACGCGATCGCCTATGAAGCTCAGAGCATGGGGATTGAAGCGACCCGTGAGGAAGTTGCCGAATACATCACTACTCTTCCCTCCTTTCAAGAAGACGGTCGCTTCATCGGAACGGAACGCTACATACAGATCCTCCAGGCCAACAATCTTCCTGCATCGGAATACGAAGACGGACTGAGGCGAGAAATCGTTCAGACCAAGCTCCTGAGAGTAGTCACGGACGGGATCCGGGCTACACCGGAAGAGGTGCGACGAGACTTTCTGGACCGCAATCAGGGAGTTAAGATTCGCTACGTTGCCATAGACCCGAAAGAGCTGGCTCCGGAGACAGTCAATCAGGAGGATCTGAAAACCTATTTCGAGCAACAGAAAGAAAACTACCGAACTCCTGAACAGCGAAAGGTGAAGTACATCATCTTTGCTCTCCAGCCTGAGAAGGTGGAACTGACCGAAGAGCAGATCCAAGAGCGCATGACCGCCTTCCCTGAAAAGCAGGAGGTTCGTGCCAGTCATATCCTCCTCACCCTGGATGACGAAAATGCCCGGCAAAAAGGGGAAGAACTCCTGGAGCAGCTTCGTGCCGGTGCGGATTTTGCCGAATTGGCGAAAGAACACACGCAGGATGAAGCCTCAGTAGCCAGTGGTGGAGATGTCGGCTTCTTTGGACGCGGGGCCATGGTTCCTGAATTTGAGGCTGCGGCCTTTTCACTGGAGCCCGGCGAGCTGAGTGATCTGGTGGAAACCCAATACGGTTTTCACATCATCCAAGTCACGGACGTGCGCAGAGTGGATTCTCGCGCATTGGCTGAAGCCGAGTTGAAGCAGGAAGAAAGTGTGATTTTGACTCGTAGTCTGGCCGAGAAGGTCGCTTACGAAGCCCGAGACAGTGCCGGTTTGGAGACCTCTGCCGAGCGATACAGCCTGGAGATCCAGGAAACTCCTTTTTTCACCCTGGGAGATGTGATTCCTGATTTGGGTGTTCGCAATGATTTCAATCAACAAGTTTTCGCGCTGAGTCCCGGGCAGGCGACGGAAGCCTATGACCGGGGCGGGACCTACTTGGTGGCCCAGCTCCTGGAAGTCCAGGAGGCGGAGCTCTCCGAGTTTGAGGCCATTCAAGATCAGGTCAGTAAGGACTTCAAGGCGAGCCGTGGAGAGGAAACTGCGCGGGAAAGGGCCTTTGCCTTCACCCAGGCCCTCGAGGAAGAGCCTGACTTTGAGACGGTGGCTGGCAGGGAAAAACTGAACATTACGACGACCGACTTTTTCAAGAGAAATACGGCGGTGGATGACGAACTGGGGTCAGCAGCAGAGATCCTCAACCGAGCTTTCCGTATGAAGGAAAACGAGAGTAGCCCGGCGCTCTCTGTTTCCGGCAAGTATGTTGTTTTTCAAGTGACGGAAAAAAGTGAAGTCGATGAAGAACAATTTGAGAAGGAAAAAGACGGGCTTGCCCTGCAGATGACCGATGAAAAACGGGCCCGGTTCTTTGGGTCCTGGGTGCAAAACGTGGTGGCCAGGCTCTACGAGGAAAACGAGATCGAAATCAACCGCCTGCTCGTTGACTCCATTGCCGGTTGATGGTTAGCGAGGCACTAAGTGCCTCGGTGTGGCGTCCCGAACCTACAATCCCCTCCCAACATCGCTGAATATCGATCCCCTCTTTGAACGGTGCTCTTCGGAGAATCGACCCCACCACAGAATCCGGCTACAAGTGGAGAAGATCTCTCTGTCATATGAATCAGGTGTTTGATGCGACTAATAGCGTAAAAGGGTGAAATGACAAGACTCGTAATGAAGAGATACCTGGCTGGAGATGAAATGAACCGGGCCCAAGACCAGAGAGGCGTTGCGCTGCTGACCACGGTGGTCTGCTCAGCCCTCTTCATGCTGTTGGGCCTTTCACTGACATTCTCCAGTCTGACCGAATTCAAGATGAGCACCGAATTTGCGGCCCGCGAACAGGCCCTGCTCATTGCTGATGCGGGTTTTAATCTGACACAGGGGATCTTACGGGGAAATAATCTGAGCGATCTTCTCTCGACTGTCACTCAGGTGGACCAATATCTGAACTTTCCGGTTCCAACGGAGAGAACGGCGCTGGAGTACTTCGATCGAAATCCCCTGTCTCCGGTTGAGGCCATTCAGATCGATTTTGCCAATCCGCCGACTCCCATCGGGACCCGAATGGTCAATGGTCTTTTGACCGCTCCCGAAGGCATTCCCATTGGTACGGGACGTTACTTCGCCAGACTTTCGGACAATGACGATGGTGACGGAGACTGGCTTTCGGACACTGATAGCGTCGTCATTCTCAGAGTGATGGGAGTTCATCGCGCATCCGCCGCTGAGGGGAGCGTCTACGGGACGACCACTCAAAACGCCATCGCCATCATTGAGACTACCCTGAGACGGGATACGACTTTCAATTTCGAAGGCGGGTTTACCGTGTATGGGCCCAACCTGGACGTCACCTATAATGGCAATACTTTTGATCTCGACGGCCGCCCCCATGACCTGAACGGAACTCTGATGGCTGGCACCCCCCAGCCTGGATTGACTGTGCTCAACAATAATCCGGGTATGGCAGATGCAGCATTCACCGCAAACTCAGCATTTTCCGCTCTTGCCGGTATGCAATACGACAATATCGTGGGTGAAACCGGCGATTTTGGTGACGAGCCATCCATCATGGACAAGACGGATGATATCCGCACCGGTTCTGACCCTGATGCTGCGAATATCTTCGATCCCAACTGGCTCATGAGCTTCGTGAATCGGCTCTCCTCCATCGCCCACAATAACCTTCCTGGGGGGACCTATGGCGGTGTGACATGGGGCACCCCAAACCGTCCTGAAATCACCTTTATCGATGGGAATGCGATACTGGAAGAAAACGGCACGGGTGCAGGACTGCTCGTGGTCAATGGCACTCTGAACTACAATGGGGCCTTCACCTACACAGGCATGGTTTTCATTCTAGGAGGAGAGTTCACGATGAGTGGAGCCAATAAGACCATCATCGGCGGAACCTTTACCGCCAATGTCATGGACAATCAAGACGGGACTTTCAGCTATGGCGTCCCCAAGATTATCTTGAATGGAAACAGTAATTTCCTTTATAGCCCCCAGGGAATTGCTCTGGCTTATAGTCTTCTTCCCATGAAGGTACTGAACTGGCGCGAAACCACTCGTGAACTTGAGCCCTACTGATCCTCTCAAGCAATGTCAGTCCCCCTCCGGACTAGCGAATCTGTGGAACTGATTGTAAAATGAACGCAGTGGGGCTGTAGCTCAGTTGGAAGAGTACCTGAATGGCATTCAGGGGGCCAGGGGTTCGAGTCCCCTCAGCTCCACCAATCCTTTCAATGGTTTAGCCGCCCTACCTTCGTTTACTCACCACTGCTGTGTGTGAATCCGTGTGTGAATTTGTGCTGGCTTCCTCGAACATCGCCATGGCCTGGCGTTCGGAATCGCCAATACTTTGCAGGTAATCTTCAGTGGTCCTTCGTTGCTGATGGCCTAGGATTCGCTGGATACTTCCGATGGGAACACCCAGACTGTCCATCACCGAAGCGCCGGAGTGCCGGAGAGCGTGAAAGTTGAAGTATCGGACACCAGCCTTCTTGCAGAGTCCCTTCATCAGTCTCTTGCGCCTGTCATACGGCCCCTCACATCTCTCCCCTGTCTTTTTGCTGTAGGTATGCCAGAATACCCATGGCATTCTCGGCGCTCGTCCTGCATGCTTTCGGGAGAGAAGTTTGTATAAGCGTTCGGTCATAGGCACCTTCCGAGGGGTGAGATGGCCGCCTCTTTTCTTACGGGTGTAAAGAAGCAAG
>JACZQQ010000031.1 GCA_022545645.1 Acidobacteriota bacterium
TAGGAGAAACATGGAACCTGCAAAGAAGGAGAGCAGAATCACGACGATGATAATGGTGGCTTTCTTTACGGGATGAGTCACTAGAGCAGCCTGAGCATGTCGAAATAGGCGTCATAGTCAAGATCCAACTCACGTTCCTTGGCGTGCCCCAGCAGGGCACTCAGAAAGAAAGTGCGGATCCAGCGCGGCAAGAGACGACTCTTCTTGGTCCGTCTATGAGCATAGGGATGTTTGAAGTAAAAATTCGTAATCTCCTGAAGCACGGGATCCTCCTGCCGGATGATTTCTCCCAGTGAGAGATCCTTCACTCGATCCAACTGCCCACGGATGTCGACCTTGTAGTGATCCAGCTTCTCATCAATCTGTTGGCGATTTTGCTCAGCTGCCCGTGCTCTCTTAGCCAAAATTGCGGTGGCACTCTCATAGGTCGTCACACGATCGATGATGTTCACAGCCAGCGTCCTGCAAAAGGTGTAGTCTGGATAGGATCGGAAAAAGTCGTGTGTTAACGTACGAAGCCTTTCTTCCTCGCTCCCCATCGAATGATCATTCTACCAGACTCGTGCTAGAATCTGGTGAATGTCCAATGCAATCTGCATGGTGAGTGGCGGCTTGGACAGTTGTGTTACTGCCGCTGTCGCTCACTCCCGGGGATTGTCTCTCTCTTTTCTGCATGTCAACTATGGTCAGCTCACAGCAGCCCGAGAATTAAGGGCTTTCAACGAGATCGCTGATCACTACCAGGTCTCGGAGCGGTTTGTAGCCGACCCTACGCATCTCAGCAAAATTGGAGGTTCAGCCCTGACCGATCCCTCCATCGCTCTGCCCGAGGGAGAACTCGATCGAGAAGGAATCCCCGTTTCCTATGTTCCCTTTCGCAACGCAAATCTGCTCTCCATTGCGACCAGTTGGGCCGAAGTTTTGAAGGCACGGTTTATCTATATTGGAGCAGTCCAAGAGGACAGTTCAGGATATCCAGATTGTCGGGAGTCTTTTTTCAAAGCTTTTAATACGGTCATCGAAGAAGGTACAAAACCGGACACTTCGATCGAGATTGTCACGCCCCTCATCCATCTGAGCAAAAAGGAAATCGTTGAAAAGGGAGTCGCATTAAAAGTCCCTTTTCACCTCACCTGGTCCTGCTACAAGGAAGAAGAGATTGCCTGTGGACATTGCGACAGTTGTCTTTTACGGCTTCGCGGTTTCCAGCAAGCAGAGCTTCACGATCCACTGCCCTACAGGGTTTCCACCCGGATCTCAGTAGAATGAAGACAGCGTTTCGATGTTGAAAATCGTTTTTACTGACCTGGATGGGACCCTGTTAGACCATCGCACCTACGACTATTCTCCGGCCCTCCCAGCTCTGGACAAGTTGCAGGAAAAGCAGATTCCCCTTGTTTTTTGCACCAGTAAAACGGCTGCTGAAATGATTCCCTTTCGAACGGAAATCAAGAACGAAGACCCTTTCATCGTGGAAAATGGAGGAGGGATTTACATCCCCAAAAGCTACTTCGCCAACCTCCCGGTGGAAACCCGAAGAAGCGATCACTTTCTTGTCATCTCACGGGGACTCCCCTATACCCAGCTCCAAGAGATTCTTGCCCGCATCAGTGGAGAGTGTGGTTTGACCGTCCACAGCTTTGATCAACTGACGGCCTCGAAGCTGGCTGAGAGCTCGGGACTTTCTCTGGAGCAGGCTCAGCGGTCACTTCAGCGAGAGTTCGATCTCCCCTTCAGCATTGTGAGTCCTCACCCCAATCGAAGTCAGCTGGAAGAAAAAGTACAGCAGCTCGGACTGAAAGTCATTCAAGGGGGGAGATTCCTTCACTTGAGCAGCAACAGTGGGAAGGGGAGAGCCGTGGCCCAACTCATCGGACTCTATCAGGCAAATCGAGGGGGTCCGGTTCTATCCATGGGGTTAGGAGACAGTCGGAATGACTTGAGTATGCTGGAAGAGGTCGATATCCCCGTCATCATCCCAAACCCGCACAGTATTGCTCCCCTGGCCGACGAACTTCCTGGCGGCCACCGAGCTCATACTCCCGGACCCAAGGGTTGGAATGATGCCGTCCTTTCTTTACTGGAAACTGAACTGATTGAAAAAGGAAAGCTGAACGGTTAACCTGTGTTACACCTCTAGAAAGTTGAACCATGACCGTTGAAATGCTACTGCTCAGTGCCATTATCGGAGGGGCAGTGCTCCTGTTTGCTCTTGAAGTTTTTCCTGTCGACAAAGTGAGCGTTCTGGTTCTGAGCAGTCTGGTCGTCTTTGATCTCGTTTCCCCTCAGCAAGCGATTTCAGGTTTCGGGAATCCTGCAACCGTGGTCGTTGCCTGTATGCTGGCCTTGAGCTATGGAATTCAAAACACAGGGGCACTCAACTACCTGTCCGACACGCTGGTCCATTTGGCGCAGAAGAGCGAGTTCAGACTTCTCTTTTCCATCATTGTAGCAGTTGGTATCCTGTCGGCCTTCATCAACAACACGGCAGCAGTGGCCCTCTTTCTCCCCCTCACCATCGCCGTTGCCGGGGAACAACGTCTGGATCCCAGCAAACTTTTGATGCCCATGTCCTTTGCGGCCATGTTTGCAGGTACCTGTACCTTGATCGGGTCTTCCACCAATCTCCTCGTTTACTCTCTGGCCCTGGATCACCTGAACTGGGAAATTGGGATGTTTGAGTTCTCACAGGTGGGCTTGATCTTTTTCGCAGTAGGAACCTGCTATCTTCTTTTCATCGGCCGCCATCTTGTTCCTTCACGAAGAACCCGTGATAGCCTCACCGGAGAATACCGTTTGCGGCACTTCGTTACTGAACTGATCCTCAAAGCGGACTCTCCCTTAATCGGGAAGTCGATCGCCGACTCCAACTTCAGGGAAGGATATGGCCTGGAAGTCATCGAGATTCTCAGAGGCAAGACCAAACTGCTTCCCTCAGCCAAGGAAACCCAGCTGCAAGAAGGTGACATCCTGTTGGTTCAGGGGGATCCTCAAACCCTGCTGCAGATACAGGAATCACAGGGGGTTATCATCAAGGCCTTGACGGTTGAGGATCAGGATCTGGAAGACGAAAACATTATACTGGTCGAAGCCTTTATCTCTCCTGTGTCCGGGTTAGTGGACAGTACCCTGAAAGAGGTCAATTTTCGCCAAACCTACAAAGCCAATGCCCTGGCGATCCGCAGTCACGGGCGCACCATTCGGGAAAAGATCGGAAAGATCCGGCTGGAGTACGGAGATTCGCTCCTGATCCTGACTAGCCGGGAGCAACTTCAGTTGTTGATGCAGTCCTCTGATTTTCTCGTCCTGGAAGAAGTCCCTAGAACCTTCGTGCGCAAGGACAAGATCTACTATGCCGTCGGCATTTTCCTGGGAATCATTGCACTGGTGTCCTTGAATGTTCTGTCCATCGTAGAAGCGTCGGTGTTGGGTGTAGGGCTGATGCTCTTGACCGGTTGTTTGCGACTTCAAGACCTTTACAGCCACCTCTCCTGGCAAACCATCGTGATGTTGGCCTGTTTGATTCCCGTGGGGTCGGCAATGGAAAACACAGGGCTAGCCAGCCTTTTTGCCACAACACTGGTCGGGAAACTGGGCGTATTGGGTCCCTTCGCGGTTCTGTCAGGAGTGTATCTGCTGACCTCGCTTCTCACCTCTGTTATGACCAACAACGCTACGGCCATTCTCATGGTTCCCATCAGCCTCTCCACCGCCCAGCAGCTGCAGGTGAACCCTGAGCCTTTCGTCATGGCTGTCTTGTTTGCGGCTTCTGCCAGTTTTATGACACCGATTGGCTATCAGACGAATCTCTTTATCTTCGGCCCGGGAGGATATAAGTTCTCCGATTTCCTGAAGGTGGGTGGCCCTTTGAGTCTCCTTTTTTGGATTCTAGCCTCCTTGATCATTCCTCTCTTTTGGCCCTTTTAACCCCCCCTATTTGCTCTATTTCACAAGGGCTTGCAGGAATCCATCGACTTGACTTTGTGGGCTTTTAATTGGTAGAAATGACTCACACGTCAGGAGTGTGCCACCATGTGGAAAAAGCCAGAAGAAGAGAATTCCGAACTCCCGGCCCAGAGGTTCAAGAAGAGTCCAATCGAACAATTGAAAGAGAAGGCAGTCGTCGGTCCCTCCATCAAAATCAAAGGGGAACTCACAGGAGAGGAAGATTTGCTGATCCAGGGCCGAGTCGAAGGTAGAATCGAGTTGAAGAAGAACAACGTCACGGTGGGAAAGAAGGGAAGCGTTCAAGCCAATATCTATGGGAAAATCATCTCCGTCGAGGGTGAGGTCGAGGGTGATCTCTTCGGAGAAGAGAAGATCATCGTCCGGAAGTCAGGGATGGTCCGCGGAAACATGACAGCGCCGCGGGTGAACTTGGAGGATGGCGCAAGGTTCAAGGGAGCCATCGACATGGAGTCCAAGGAGGATGGGGAAAAGCCTCCGTTGGAAGAAGCTTCGATGGGGCCGAGATCCACCCCTTCTCAACTCGAACCTAGTTCCGTGCCGAAAGAGAAGCCCGCAAAAAACACTCCACCGAATAAGGAACACCGTGTCGGTGTCAAGGCCGACACACACCGAGCATGAAGCAGTGGTTCTCTGGGCTGGGTTTGAAGTCGAAAGAGGAACCCATTGAGGACTCTTCACCTGAGCCTGAAGCCAGCGCTTCTCTCGCACTCAAGGTCCTGTACGATCAGCTGCGTCTCCAGCGAAAATATCATATTCTTGACCTGGGACCTGCTTTGGGAGCCAACGTTGACTTCTTTGCCCAGTTTTCCTGCAAGGTTTACATTGAAGACTTTTACCGGACCCTGACCTCCTTCGATTATCTTTCTGAAGACAAGCTCTCCTACCAGGCTGTTTTCGAGTACCTTTTACCCTATCAAAAGAACACTCGTTTCGACATCATCCTGGGCTGGGACCTTTTCAACTATTTAGAGCGTGACGAGCTGCAATCTCTGATTCTTCACTTGAGTCACTTCTGTCACAAGGGAACGTTGTTGTTCGCACTCATCTCCACCTCACAGTACATCCCCGAAAAACCCACCACCTTTCAGATTGTGAAGCACGACCGTTTACTTTACCAGACCAACTCTACGGTCCTGCGTCCATGCCCTAGATACCAGCAAACCGATCTCAATCAACTGATACCCAATTTCCGTGTCTGCAATTCCTTCCTGCTGAGAAATGGTTTCAAGGAATACCTTTTTTCCTGTGAGTAGAGCTGCCGACCGGATGAGACGCTCGAAATAGGGTCATGGTTCCCCTACTGGCAACTCTCGTCTGCTTCGCCCTCTATCTGGCCGGTTACCACATCTATGCCAAATATTTAGGACGGCGAATCTTTCAATTGGATTCCCAAGCTCTCACCCCTGCTCATGAGCTTCAGGATGACATCGATTACGTCCCCACCAACAAATACGTTCTCTTTGGACATCACTATGCCTCCATTGCGGGGCTCTCTCCCATGCTGGGACCCGCCATTGCCGTGATCTGGGGTTGGATTCCAGCCATGCTCTGGGTCGTTTTCGGAACACTCTTTATTGGAGCCGTCCATGACTTTGGAGCCTTGGTCGTTTCCATGAGGGCCCGCGGAATGTCGATCGGCAAGGTTGCTGAATCGATCGTGAGCAAGAGGGCCAAAACTCTATTTCATATCATCATCTTTTTCTTGATTGCCCTGGCCATGGGTGTTTTCGTGCACGTTTGCGCCACCCTTCTCACCACCGCCTATAATCCAGAAGCGGTCTATCCCAGTGCCACACTGATGGTGCTTGCCCTGGTGGTTGGCTGGCTGGTTTACAGGAAAAATATCTCAATCTGGAAAATCACGGCTGTTGCCCTGGCCATTACCCTGCTCAGTGTCTGGCTGGGCATTCGATTACCCACCATCGATCTTACCCTGGGCACGTGGAGCATTCTGCTGCTGCTTTACAGTTTGACGGCTTCGGTCCTCCCCGTTTGGGTCCTCTTGCAACCTCGGGATTACCTCAATTCTTTACTTCTGTACCTGGGGCTGGCCTGCATCTTCTCCGGCTTTTTTGTCCTACGGCCTGAGTTCGCAGCGCCCGCGCTACAAACCCACCCTCAAGGCGCACCGCCTCTTTTCCCTTTTGTCTTCATCGTCGTTGCCTGCGGAGCCATCTCCGGTTTTCATGGCTTGGTGTCCTCGGGCACCACCGCAAAACAGATTAACAAGGAAAGCGATGCTACCTTGATCGGCTATGGAGGAATGATTGGAGAATCGTTGCTGGGTTTGGCTTCAGTTCTGGCCTGTACGGCGGGATTTCTGACCCGGGATCTGTGGATGGCACACTACAACTCCTGGGAATTGGCTGACGGTTTGGGGCCCAACATGAAGGCCTTTATTGACGGCTCGGCACTCTTTATAAGTCAGCTCGGACTTCCCCTGGACCTGGGCAAAGCCTTTGTAGCGTTGTTGGCGATTTCGTTTGCCTTGACCACACTGGATTCGGCAACGCGACTGTTGCGCTTTAACATCTCGGAAATGAGCGAAACACTCCGGCTCCCATTCCTCGCCAATCGTTATGTTGCCTCTCTAATAGCCGTGACCGTGATCGGTTCTTTTGCCTTCTACAAAGTAAATGGACAAGCTGCCGGCCTGGCTTTGTGGCAACTTTTTGGGACAACCAACCAGATCCTGGGTGCCCTCACCCTTCTGACCATCACCCTCTATCTGATGCAGCGAAACCGTCCCTACTGGTACACCGGGGTACCCATGGTGTTCATGCTGATCACCACCCTGACGGCCATGGTGATCAAAATACGAGACTTCTGGAACAGTGAAACCTACCTATTGCTAATCCTCGGCGGAGGGATCTTTCTGCTCTCTCTCTGGTTGGGACTGGAAGCGGTCCTGAGAGTGACCGCGCAAAAAGAGAGGACTGAGTGATGAGGACTGAGGACTGAGGGCAGACCAGGGGAGGCTGGCAGCTGACCACAGACCGCAGACCACAGACGAGTGGGCATAGGTCCTTGTTGCGAAGCGGGGTGGGGGAGTTTGGTGCCAGCCCCAAGAATTCTCCTTTAGATTCAGTGGTTTACGCCAGAATTCTGGGACTGTCCCAGAATTAACCCAAAAACTGAAACCTGGAACTTGGAACTGGGGACGTGCGCGAAGCGCGTTCTGACCGGCTGACCCTTGTGCTAGCATAACAATCGATGGAGCGTGAAAAGCTTGAAGTGGACGTCCTGTTCGTCGGTGCCGGTCCAGCCAGTTTGGCCAGTGCTCTGCACTTGTCCCGGTTGATTCGGGAGCACAATGAGGCCGTTTCCTCAGGAGCAAAGTCGGGCGGTAAGCTGAGTGATCCGACCCTGCTGGTCATCGAAAAAGGCAGAGAGATCGGCTCTCACGCTCTGAGCGGAGCCGTTATTGATCCCCGTGCCTTTGATGAACTGCTTGAGGGATTCGATGGCGAGGAACCCCCTTATGACTCACCCGTGGACGATGACGCATTGTACATCCTCAGCAAGAACAAGAGCTTTCGCTCTCCCGTTACTCCACCTCCCTTGAGAAATCATGGTTACTATGTGGCTTCGCTGGGAAAAATTGTGAAATGGCTGGCCGCACTGTGCGAGAAGAACGGCATCGATGTCTACCCCGAATTTCCTGCAGTCGAGTTGCTCTATGAAGGTGATTCGGTGGTGGGAGTGCGGATGGGCGACAAGGGGATCGACAAGAATGGGAATCCCAAACCGAATGTCGAGCCGGGAATGGATGTGCTAGCCAAGCTGACCGTGTTGGGTGAAGGTCCGCGAGGCACACTGACTCTTCAGGCTGAACGCCGCTTCCGTCTCAACGAGGGGAGACATCCTCAGATCTACGCTATTGGAGTCAAGGAGATTTGGCGAGCCGCTCGAGAGGTCCAACCCGGGGCTGTCTACCACACCCTTGGGTTCCCCCTCGGCACCCAGGACTTCGGCGGCGGGTTTGTCTATACCATGAGGGACAATCTGATCGACTTGGGTATTGTCGTCGGCCTGGACTACGAGAATCCCCGCCTGGACGGGCATCAGATCTTCCAACAGTTCAAGACCCATCCCTTCATCCGGGAAATGCTGAAGGGAGGAGAGGTTCTTTCCTACGGTGCCAAGGCCATCCCAGAAGGAGGATATTACTCGATGCCGCGGGTCTATGCCGACGGCCTGCTCATCGTGGGTGACTCGGGAGGATTCTTGAATGTCCAGCGCTTGAAGGGGATCCATCTGGCCGTCAAATCAGGAATGCTGGCTGCAGAGACTCTCTTCGAAGCTCTTCTTCAGGAGGATTACTCTCCAGTCGTGCTGCAAGGTTACGCGGACCGTTTTGAGAAAAGCTGGGCCAAAAAGGAACTTTGGGGAGTTCGCAATTTTCGACAGGCTTTCCAGAGAGGATTCTGGTCAGGAATGTTCCATGCGGGTTTACAATTTCTGACCAACGGCAGGGGAATCAAAGATCCGTTTCCCACTCTGCCTGGTCATACTCGAATGAAGCCACTCAAGGAATATTTCCGAGAATCGGATGTTAAGCCGGAGAAAATGGCCTTTGATGGCCAGCTCACCTTTGACAAGCTGACCGATGTTTATTTTTCGAACACGGCACACGAAGAAGATCAACCGTGCCACCTGAAGATACTGGATTTCGACATCTGTAACAATCGGTGCAGCAATGAATACGGGAATCCTTGTCAGCACTTTTGCCCCGCCCACGTTTACGAAATGGTCGAGCAGGACAACCAACTCCGTCTACAGCTTAATTTCAGCAACTGTGTCCACTGCAAGACCTGCGACATTATGGATCCCTATCAGATCATTGTCTGGACTCCACCTGAGGGTGGAGGGGGACCGGATTACAAGAATATGTGAGCGGAGCGGGCGAAGCGGGCTTCGCCCGCGTTCCAGGTTCCAAGTTTCAGGTCAGGTTTGGAATCTTGAATTCGAATTTGTTTGGGATTTGGAATTTTGAATTTCCGCTGACGGCTGTCAGCCAGTCAGCGGTTTAGCTTTTAGCCCGTTCCAGGTAACGGCCCTCGCTGGGATCCACCCGCACGATCTCGCCCTGACGAATAAAGGCAGGAACCTGAATGACTGCGCCAGTCTCCAGGGTGGCGGGTTTTGGGGAATTGCTGGCAGTGGCTCCCTTGAGCTCGGGTTCCGTCTCCACCACCTTCAACTCTACGAAGGACGGCATCTCCACGCCAATGGGTTGCCCTTCAAAGAACTCGACCTGAACCTTGAATCCTTCTTTAAGATAGTTCTTGAACTCTCCTAAAAGCTCCTTCTCGATGGGAAACTGTTCGAAATTCTCAGTGTTCATAAAGTGATAGTGGGAGCTTTCCTTATAGAGAAACTCCATTTCCTGCTGTTCCAGAACCGCCCGTTCCACACTCTCTCCAGAGCTGAACCGGTGTTCATAGGAAGCTCCTGTGAGGAGATTTCTCAAGCGAACCCGCACAAAAGCCGGTCCCTTGCCAGGAGACCGATGTTGAAACTCCAGAACGCGGTGAGGCTGATCTTTGTAGATAAGAATCATTCCTTTGCGGATTTGGGTGGCTGAAATCATAGACGGATAAGATAGCAAAAGGCCCGAGGATATTTCAATCAGTGCAACCGCTTAGCCCATTAAATCAAAAATCTTTGAAACTTTTTGCCAAAAGAACCTTCTTTTATACAGTGCACTTGATTAGAGGAGAGTGAAAATGACGACAAAATGCCCCCGGAAGCTACTGGCTTACTATTTGTCCGATAAGTTGGACGTAGACGATCAATTAATCTTTTTTGCCCACCTTGACGATTGTCCCGAGTGCTGGGACGAGGTCTACAATGCGGTAAAAGCCCAACACCCTCACTACTACAAGACCAAGTCTCGGCTGAAGATTTCCGACAAGGAAATCAAGCAGTTCGAGCACAAGGAACGGGCAATCGAGGTCGCCTGACTCCAAAACCAGCCCTTAGTGCCTCGTTTCATAAATACGGTAACGTTTGTGGCGAGCGCGACGGCGTCGAGTTCGCGAAGCGACGACGACGCGATGTCTGTGTGCATCGCGGAGGAGGAGGGCCAAAGAAATCGATGCCGTCCCGCCGTCACCCTTTGGGCTGAAGGGGTTGCGGGCGATCTCTGTGTTCCTTGTCGTCGCCGATGTCCCTGACATCGCCTCCTCCTCGCGTCTTGACCTCGCCTCGCAAGCCCCTTCAGCAAACGTCATCGTATTTATAAAGCGAGGCACTTGACTATTCCGGATTCTCAATTTTGTAGAAATCCGTGATCTTCTGCCAGGCCTCGGCTGCAGTTTCCACATAGCTCACAAGCTGCAGGTCTTCAGGAGAGATGGTCCCCTGTTCGACCAAAAACTCAAAATTGAAGGCCTGACTCCAGTAACTCTGTCCAAACAACAGGACCGGAATGGCTTTCATCTTTTGGGTCTGAATGAGGGTCAACGTGTCGAACATCTCATCCAGGGTTCCAAAGCCTCCGGGGAACACCACCAGGGCTTTAGCGCGCAGCAAAAAGTGCATTTTGCGCAGGGCAAAGTAATGAAATTGAAAACAGAGATCGGGCGTGATGTAGGGGTTGGGCTTTTGCTCAAAGGGCAGAGTGATGTTCAAACCTATCGATTTGGCACCCGCTTCGTCGGCTCCCCGGTTGGCAGCTTCCATGATCCCCGGCCCCCCACCGGTAACCACAACGAAATCGCAGATGCCACTCTTGAGCTGACAGACTGAAGAAACGAGCCGGGCAAACTCTCTGGCCTCTTCATAGTAGCGCGAATTCTCGACCAAACGCCGCGCTCGTACCAAACCTTTCTGTACATCGGGTTGGTCCGGGTTCTGGGCAGCCTTTTTTTCAACATCGGCCAGATTCTTTTCGGCTTCCTCCCGACTCAACAGCCTGGCACTGCCAAATACCACGACCGTGGAAACGATCTTGTGTTCTTCCATGATCAGCTCAGGCTTCAGCAGTTCCAGTTGCAGCCGAACAGGACGGAGGTCCTCTCTGGTCAAGAACTCAATATCTTTATAGGCAACCAGGTAGGAAGATGGCGGGTAGACTTTTTCGGTGTTGGGTTCCATAAGACTCCTTGAATCAATAAGCTACCAACGATACAGCATCAGATAAACCACCACGCCGGTGACCGAAACATAGAGCCAGATGGGGAGAGCCCAGCGAGCAATGCTTCGATGCTTTTCAAAGCGACCTCTTACCCCACGCGCCAGTGTGACGATGGACAAAGGCAAAGTGACCGTGGCCAGTATGACGTGAGAAATCAGAATGGCGAAATACAGGGGGCGAGTCCAACCCTCGCCCGGGAAGGGCTTCGATCCGGCATGATAGTGATAGGTCAGATAGGAAACAAGGAACAGGGTTGAGATCACAAAGGCACTCACCATACAGGCCTTGTGCAAATTCACCTTCTTGCGCCTAATAAACAGATAACCGAGAGTGAGCAAAACAGCACTCGTTCCATTGAGTGCTGCATTGAGGGTGGGCAAGTCGCTGATGGAGATCATTCCAGAATGGGCACGCTACGCTGCTGGACCACCCAAAAGGACACCAGAAAAGTTCCAAAGCTGAACAGCACCGTCACCAGTACACAGAGAGGCAACGAAGGAAACCCCAACTCCAACATGGGATTTTGTGGATCCAGTAGGTGACGCACCGCTGCCAATTCATAGGTCAGGGGATTGACTTTCATCACCCATCCTACCCAGGTGGAGGCTCCGGAGGGGGGGAAAAGAGCACCGGAGAGCAGCCACATGGGAAAAAGCAGGAGATTCATGATGGCGTGAAAACCCTGGGTGGAATCGATCCTCCAGGCAAAGGCGAAGCCCAGTGCAGTCAGTGAAAATGCGATAAGAAAAAGGACTCCCGCCAGGAGTACGACCTGCCCCCAATTCAAAGTTATGCCCACCAGGGGAGCCACTAAAACAAAGAGGAATCCTTGAAGAAAGGCAAGTGTGGCTCCCCCCAGAATCTTGCCCAGAGCCAATCCGGAGCGGGATACGGGGGCAACCAAAACAGAGAGCAAAAATCCTTCCTTGCGATCCTCAATGACGGAGATGCTGGAAAAAATGGCTGTGAAGAGAATGATCAGAATCATGGTTCCCGGATAAAAGTATTCCAGGTAGTTCATTCCGGCCGGTGCTGAAGGAGGACGAAAAGAAGCCCCAATTCCCGATCCAATGAGAAGCCAGAAAACCAGGGGAGTTCCCAGAGCACCCAACACACGGCTGCGTTGCCTGTAAAATCGCACGAGTTCCCGCCACCATAGAGTCCCCGCAGGCAAAAGAAAGCTCATTCCACACGGAATACACGGAAAACCTTGCCCTGTCAATTCGCACTTCGTGCTTTCGTGCTTTCGTGCGGTCGTGCTGTTGTGCGGTCGTAATTTCGTGCTGCATTTGATTCTGGATAGCTCCGAACCACAGGCTTCGGCCTGCGGGCTGGCTACTGGGGCAGCACCACAGCACAACCGCGCGAAGCGCGGGCAGCACGACCGCACGACGTGACAAAGTCACGCTTGACAGCAGGGAATCGTGGCACTACCATAGGTGAACAAAAGGTGAAACTATGCTGCATCACGCGACCGCTCGTCAAAGAATCGACTCAACTCTTCGAGGATCACAACTCCAGGAAAAGACGCAGAAAACATTTTTATCTACAGGGATGAAGCACCTGGATCTTCTGCTTTCAGGCGGCATCCCACGCGGCCAAATCACGGAGATCATAGGACCTTCTTCCAGTGGAAAAACCAGTCTTCTTCTTTCCATCCTGTCTCAAGCAACCCAACGAGGAGAAGTGGTTGCTTACGTTGATTCCCTCTCTTCACTGGATCCGGCTTTTGCTCAAAAAGCAGGGATTGACCTGCAGCGCTTACTTTGGGTCCGTGGTGGGGCCTTAAAAGCAGTCGACATTCTGGCTCAAGCAGGCGGGTTTGGAGTCGTGGTGCTCGATCCGGGGACTCAGGGCAGGGAGGCCCATCCGGAAGCCCTTCACACAATCCCCTTTCGTTGTTGGTTCAGGCTGAAACGGGCTGTTCAGGGAACACCCACGATTTTACTGATATTGGGGAATGAAGCCACAGCGGGCAGTGCAGCATCCGTGGTGATCTCGCTTCGACGGCGCAAAGCTCAGTGGAGTTTCACGACCCGGGAAGTTTCCCTGCGGCACGCCTGTCTGTTACGGGGTATTTGCACAGACGTTGAATTGCTACGAGGGAAGAATCCCAACCATGCCACGTTTTATAGCCATTTTTAGCTCCAATCCGTCCCGCCTGGCCATCGCTCAAAGACTCTCTCCCCGGATCAAGATTTGTCCTCCGGACGGACTCCTTCTAGAAGTGACAGCGAGATTTGAAGGAACGGCCCTTGAGAAACTGCTTCGACAAATTCATCCGCTCAAAGTCGGGATCTCTTCCACACGAATCACGGCTATTCTTGCGGCTCAAACTCAATCGGGTACCGTTGTTCCTCCCGGCAAGGAAGGGGATTTCCTGGCATCGTTGCCTGTCCACCTGCTCTCCCTGGCTTTACCGGAGCCCGACTGCAAACTTCTTTCGACTTTTTCCCAGTGGGGAATCCGTACTCTAGGCGAGCTGGCGGCCCTGCCGGAAGAGGAATTAGTCGCCCGTCTGGGACAAGCAGGACTGCGTCTGCAGAAAATGGCGCGGGGCCAAGACGTTGAATCTTTTCCATCCCATGTGGAAGGACCCCATTTTGAAGAAAGTCAGGAACTGGAATGGACACTGGATTCACTCGAATCACTCACCTTTATTCTGGGAAGAATCCTGGAACAACTCTGTGCTCGCCTTCGAAACTACGGATTGGCCGTTCGCGCTCTCTGTCTTGTCTTGCGACTGGACGACCGTACGATCTACGAACGGACTCTCCACCTGGCTTCCCCCACGTGTCATCCAAAACTTCTCCTCTCACTTCTGCGTTTAGATCTTCAATCCCATCCGCCCAACTCAGGAATTGTGGGTGTTTCGCTTCAAGCCATCCCAGCTCCTCCACGACTCATCCAGTACTCGCTGCTTGAACCTCCTCTCCCCAATCCTGAGAAGGTGTCCCATACTTTGGGCCGGCTCACCGCCCTGCTTGGAAAGAGCAATATCGGATCTCCTGCTTTACGAGATACTCATCGTCCCGATGCAATCGAGAGAGCGCCCTTCGCGGCGCCCGCAGAAAAAAGAAGAAAGAAAAAAGAAAAAAGAGCAGCCCAGATCACGCAACTTTCCCTGCGGAGATTTCGTCCTCCCCGACCCACACGCATTCGATCCCATCAGATTGTGACCTGTGCCGGACCCTGGCGCTCTTCCGGAGATTGGTGGACCGGGACGAATCAGAAGTGGGCTCGCGATGAGTGGGATGTGGAACTGCTGGATGGATCGATTTGCCGGATCTATTGGGATCACTGCAAGAAAAACTGGTTTCTGGAGGGAATTTACGACTAAAGAGCTGACAACTGACAGCTGACAACTGACATTCAAAAAGAAAAACAACAGCTGATTAACACAGAAGGTTTCAGGTTCCGGATTTCGAGTTTTCGGATTTCAGCTGGTCTGTTGTCTATTGTCAGTTCTTTGTGTCAGCTGTCAGCTGTCAGTTGTCTGCCATGTCTTACATCGAACTTCATACCTGCAGCGCTTTTAGCTTTTTAGAAGGGTCTTCACTTCCCGAAGAATTGGTGAAAGAGGCGGCGCGCCTGAATTATCCAGCCCTGGCTTTACTGGATCGTGACGGAGTCTATGGGGCACCCCGTTTTTACAAAGCCTGTCGCGAAGCAGGACTGCGACCGATCGTGGGGGCTGCAATCACCCTGCAGAATGGATCTTGCGGGCAAACAGCTCAACTCCCCCTGTTCGTTGAAAACCGAATCGGTTACCAAAACCTGTGCCGTCTCATCACCTTCATGAAGCTGCGCTCCAGTAAGGGGGAAGGAGCGGTCCATCCCCATGAGTTAGAGGAATTCGCCTCCGGGCTGGTCTGCTTGACGGGCGGGGCTCGAGGACCGTTGAGACTGGCCCTGGAGAAAAGCGGGCTCCCAGGAGCCCTTCGCTGCCTTCAGCAACTTCGGGGGATTTATGGTCCGAATCGAGTTTACATCGAACTCCAGCGTCACTTCGACCGGCGACAAGAGGCCGTCAACCAGGCTTTGATCCAATTGAGCCGCCGCCTCCATCTTCCCCTGGTGGCTACCAACGGAGTTCGTTATGCCCGGACCCAGGGCCGTCCTCTGCTGGATATTCTCACCTGTATCCGTCACAAGACCACTTTGGACAAAGCGGGGAGGTTACTGAATCGCAATGCGGAATGTCATCTGAAAACACCTACCCAGATGGAGCAACTCTTTGCAGATTTGCCCGAAGCTCTGGCCCACACCGTGGAACTCTCACAACGACTCAACTTCACTCTGGAGGATTTGGGTTATCGCTTCCCGGAATATCCTGTTCCCTCCGGAGAGAGCATGATCAGTTATTTGCGAAAGCTCGCTGATGAAGGCGCACGCCAGCGTTACCGTCCTTACCACAAACGGGCTCGGCGACAGGTTGCACGGGAGTTGGATCTGATCGAAAAACTGGATCTGGCGGGTTATTTTTTAATTGTCTGGGAGATCGTTTGCTTCTGCCGCCAGCACGATATCCTGGTGCAGGGGCGTGGATCGGCGGCCAACAGCGCCGTTTGCTACAGCCTGGGGATCACAGCCGTTGACCCGGTCGGCATGGACCTGCTCTTTGAGCGGTTTCTCTCTGAAGAACGCGGGGAATGGCCGGATATCGACCTGGATCTTCCCAGTGGTGAAAGGCGAGAACGCGTCCTTCAATACGTTTACGAGCGTTACGGTGAACAGGGCGCAGCCATGACCGCCAATGTGATCACCTACCGGGCCAAGAGTGCCATCCGCGAAGTGGGCAAAGCCCTGGAGTTTCCTCCCAAAACGCTGGATCGCCTCTCCCACCTCATGAGGGCCTGGAGGGGGGAGGACCTTGAAAAGGAATTACCCCAGCGCTTCAAGGAAGCGGGATTGGATCTTTCTCATTCACGAGTGCAAAGCCTTGTGCGGCTGTGGATGCAAATCCAGGACCTTCCCCGTCATTTGGGACAGCACTCGGGAGGCATGGTCATCGCTCAGGGACATCTGGACACCATTGTTCCACTGGAAAATGCCACCATGCCCGGAAGAAGAGTGATCCAGTGGGACAAAGAAGACTGTGCCGATTTAGGAATCATCAAAGTGGATCTGTTGGGATTAGGAATGATGGCTGCCCTTCAGGATTCTCTTCAGTTCATTCGCCAATCGGGGGAAGAACTGGACCTGGCTCATCTTCCTGCCGATGATCCCCAAGTTTACTCCATGCTGCAAAAAGCCGATACGATCGGGGTCTTCCAAGTCGAGAGCCGGGCTCAGATGGTCACTTTGCCTCGCCTGAAGCCTCGCTGTTTTTACGATCTGGTGGTGGAAATCGCCATCATCCGACCCGGTCCCATCGTGGGCCAGATGGTTCATCCCTACATCAGGCGCCGGACAGGACAGGAACCGGTGACCTATCCGCACCCCTCCCTGAAACCCATCCTGGAGCGCACCTTGGGAATTCCTCTGTTTCAGGAACAACTGCTGCGCATCGCCATGGTGGCGGCCGGATTTACGGGAGGTGAAGCCGAAGAGTTGAGGCGGGCCATGGGCTTCAAAAGATCCAACACCCGCATGAAAAAAATCGAACTCAAGCTGTACCAGGGTCTCCAACGCAACGGGATCACCGGAGAGGCCGCTGAAACGATCATTCGCCACATCAGCTCTTTTGCCCTCTATGGATTTCCCGAATCGCACTCGGCCAGTTTTGCCCTGCTGGCTTATGCCAGTGCCTACCTCAAAGTCCACTACCCTGCCGCTTTTTATGCGGCCCTTTTGAACAACCAGCCCATGGGCTTTTATCACCCGGCTACCCTGGTCAAAGACGCCCAGCGGCACAACCAGCGCATCAAGCCCATCGATGTTGTCCAATCCGACTGGCTTTGCAGCCTCGAAGAGGATGGATCGATTCGGCTGGGATTGATGTATGTGGCCGGATTGCGAGAAGAAGCGGGAAAGACCCTTGAAAAAGAGAGGCGCAAGCGTTTGTTCAGCTCCATTGATGATCTGCGCCGGAGGATCGGTTTGAGAAAAACAGAGATGACCAGGCTAGCCGAGATCGGGGCCCTCAATGGCTTTGGGATGAAACGACGCCAGGCCCTCTGGCAAGTGGAAAAAGCCTGTCGTCCGGGAGGGCCGCTTTTTGCCCGGCTGGATTCCTCCCAGGAAGAAGCGGAATCCCCTCTGAGGGACATGAACGCTCAGGAACGCCTGTTGGCAGATTACTGTGGAACAGGGGTGACCCTCGGGCCTCACCCCATGGCCCTTCAGCGTCAAAAGCTGACCCGCATGGGGGTCACCCGCGCTTCACAACTCCCTTCTTTGCCGGACGGAAAACGAGTGCGAGTGGTGGGAGGCGTTATCGCTCGCCAGCGGCCCCAAACGGCTCGCGGTTTTCTCTTCATGAGTCTGGAGGATGAGACCGGTATTTCAAACATTGTGGTTCACCCCGACTTGTTCGAGCAGAACCGGCTCTTACTGATCAGCGAGCCTTTTTTGTGGGTGGAAGGGATCCTGCAAAACCGAAACAACGTGACCTCGATCCGAGCCCGAAAATTCCAGGCTGTCCCCGGAATCGACATCGACCTGTGGTCCCGGAATTTCTGCTGAGGGCAGTCCTTCCTCACCCGAGCTGGAGTATCTTCATTGCTCCCGCCGCTCGATGAGTCCTTCATTCGAGCGCCGGTGAGTAACGTTAATTGTCGGTTGGTTCTCGGAGTGCCACGTCCCCCGTACTTTCTAGTTGGCGAAGTATCGGGTAATCAGGTTCTGCG
>JACZQQ010000202.1 GCA_022545645.1 Acidobacteriota bacterium
GTTGCGCCATTCGTTCTTTACAATTTGAATCAGCATGGCAACATGCCTCCCAGCCTTTTTGTAACCCTCATGAGATCAAGAAAACCCAGCGGTCGACTACCCCACTTCGATTCGTCCGGTGGCCCAGCAAAGGAGGCCTGCTGAGGCTGCAAACCAAAGCAGGAGAATCACCAGACTCAATCCGTGATTGCCCAATACCCAGGAAACCGGTTTCACTTGATATTCAAAAGGGGGAACTTTCTCCCAGACGTCGATTCCATTCACATACTCACGGCCGGCTTCAGCCCCCTTGAAGGTAATATCATCATTGATGATCTTGATCTCCAGCCGCCGGTGCATCTCCGCTCTCTCGGCAAAATCCTGGTGGAGATAATAGTCCGTCCCCGACAGCCCCATGGACAGGGAGCGAATGGCCAAAAGAGGTGCGAAGACAGCAGCGATCTGTTGAACACGATTTTGCCTCCGGAAATTGTCGTACAGATCCCCGTAGAACTTGTCAAAGACCTCATATCCCCAGTCTTCATTCATCTGCAATCGGACCCCGGCAAAGTTAATGGGCAAATCTCTTGCGTTGTCCACCCCGTACTGGGCCATGACTTCTGCTCGTCGCTTTCTCTCAACCTCGCGATAGCTACTTTTTCCGTCCAGTCCATGAGCTATGGCCTCCGTTATTCCCGACTCGAACTCAAAAGAAGAGGGGCCAGGGTAGAGCATTCGAGAGAGGTCGGAGGCAACGCGTGGTGCGATCAGGCCGTTGAAGATCCAAAAACCCAGCAGTGCCACCAGCGCCAACCTTGAGGAGCGAGCTCTCGCAGAGACGGTTAAGGAAATGCCAATGAAAAAACCGAAATAGATCAGATAGAAAACTCCCAGCAAAAACATCCGTCCCAAGTCTGCGGTGGCCGCGGCCAGATCGGTGAGCAGGGTCATGGCGATCACTCCGATGACCGCGGCTGGGATCAGCACCAGGCCCAGTGCACCGGCTACCCCGAGTGCCTTGCCGGCAGCGAGATGGCTGGGCTGGACACCCAGGCTGATGAGCTGCCGGAGGGTTCCCTGTTCCCTCTCCCCGGCAAAGACCGAAAATGAAACAAGAATGATGAGAAGGGGCAGCAATAACTGCAGAACCACTGCCGCGGTCAGTTGGCCAAAGCGCTGAACGGCGGTGGCATCCTCTGCCGGTCGAGCCTCGAACTGATTCTGGTTGTGGGCTTCCAACCAGACTGCAGCCCCCACATAGGGTTCCACTCCCGTATCCACAGAAGATAAAAACGTCTTGGGCTTGACGGCATAGGTTCCGTAGTGTGCTCCTGAGTGAGGATTTTGCTCAGGCTGATTGAGCCACTGGTTACGCACCGTCTTCTGCGATAGCTCGTGCTGGGCGCTGATCTCCTTGTAATGACTCCAGCCCACGGCAAGCGCGGTGAGTAAAAGAACAAACACGATGCCCGCGGCCCATTGAAGGCGGCCATCACGAACCATTTCCAGAAACTCTTTGTAAGCGATGGTCCTGATCATGATTTCACCTCACCATGTGTTGATTTCTGAAGGCTCCTTTTCATCACAGCTAATCGTGCATATGCTCGAGGTAGATTCGCTCCAGATCGGTGAGTTGGAGACCCTCCGTGTCAAAGGTGTCCACCAGTCGACCCTGTTTCATAATGCCCACCCGGGTTCCCGTCTCCTTGGCCCGGAACAAATCATGAGTGGTCATAAAGATGGCCACCCCTTCAGAACTCATTTTTTGCAGAAGTCCCGAGAATTCGTTGGAGGCTTTCGGGTCCAGCCCCGAGGTGGGTTCGTCCAGGAGCAGGGCCTCTGCTTTTTTGGCCAGAGCAATGGCGATGCCCACTTTTTGCCGCATGCCCTTGGAGTAAGCAGACACGCGCTTGGTGGCTTCTTCGGTGGTCAGACCCACCTGCTCGAAAAAGCCAAAGAGCTCGGACTGTTCATAGTGCCTGCCGGCCAGGGAACTAAAATACTCCAGATTTTCCAGACCCGACAGATTGCGATAGAGCATCACCTGTTCGGGGATGTAGGCCAGATATTTCTTCGTCTCCAGTGCCTTCTGGGTCACATCCAGTCCCTTGACCTTGGCGGTCCCCCCCGAAGGCTCAATAAAGTTTAAAAAAAGGTTGATGGTCGTCGTTTTGCCGGCACCGTTAGCACCCAGAAGACAAAAGATCTCACCGGGTTCAACTCTCAGGTTCAAACCGTCCAGTGCGGCAGGCCCGCTGTCGTAGACCTTCGAGAGATTGATGGCTTCCAACATGTCACCCTCCTCGTTGTGAAAATGAACCAGACGCTCCAGTTACCTCAAACCGATGGTTGTGAGCCGGGACATCCCTCATCTGCCTGTTTTTCGAAGAACCTTAGCAGACCACGATTTGTCCGTCTACCCGATTTTCAAATGAGGTGGGGAAAAATACTATTGCCTTTGGCCTTCAAAAGTTTTAGCATTGAGGAAGCAATACCATAGGGCTAGGGGGCCCTAACGATGCAAAAACACACTCTTGGTTCACTGATTTCGGCATCCATCATTTTGGTGGCCTTTGCTGTTCCACTCTTTGGGCATGCAAGCGTCAACCCGCGCACTGCCCAGGCAGGGATTCACCACAAGATCTTTTACGTTCGGGCACCGGTGGAAAAGGAAATTCCGGTGGTTGAGTGGGGTTACGAGGTGTCTCAGGAATGGCGTGACAATGGAGGGGACGTCAACTCTTTTCAGGACATTCCCGGCTATGAGCTGCATGTCGACTTTGACGACGATGGGAAGGTGGAACGCTTCTACTGGACAGGAACTCAGGCTGTCATGGAGACCTTCCAGATGGTTTACGTGAGCATGAACGTTCCCGAAGAACCAGGACTCTATCCCTTCAAATCCTGGCAGAAATACACCGATGGCAGCGTGGTCTGGTGGAACGAGCCCCGGGGCGAAGGGGTGCAAAATCCCTATCCGGCTGTGACCGTGGAAGCACCGCCCATCCTGACGGCCGGGGTGTTTCAGGTAAGCGCAACCGCGATTGCCCTGGTGGCGCTGGCGATTTCTCTGCTGGCCTTCAGGAATGGCCGCAAGAACCCTGTCTGAATAAGGTAAAGGTTGTTTGTTGTGTAGGGGCGCACGGCCCCGTGTGCCCGCAAACCTCGCTCTATCAACGACTTATAGGGGCGCACGGCTGTGCGCCCCTACGAACGCAATCTCCCACCGGATGCCCGATTGCTTGGATGGGGTTCAAAGGGCTTGTAATGGCCGCTCTCAGAGCGGCTAAGTTCTTGACCCCATGTCGAATCAGTGATAACTCAAGTGGAACTGTTCTTCCCAGAAGCCGATTTCTGAACTTAACCGGAGGTACGGAGCATGAAAAAGCGCTTCCTGATCTTGATGATCCTGGCCGTAGGATTGGGGCTGACCCTATCCTTTCAACCAGGCCTTTTCCCATCCTTGTCAACAGGTGTTCAGTCCCTCTATGCCCAGGGCTCCCAAGAGAGCACTTTCTGGGTGTTTGATGGGCACATGCACCCCATATCGTCCGTTTACCGCCGAGGAGGAACCATTGGGGAGCCCAATTCCGATCCTCGATTCACCCTCCCCTTGGCCGCGAAGGGTGGACTGGGAGCGGCCTTCTTCAATCACTCGATCGACGAGTTCTACGAAGCCAACCATATCGCTGTCAAGGACGCTCTACAGCAGTTTGACCGCTTCTATTCCGAAATTGCCAAGTACCCCGATCAAGTGGGAGTGGCCACCAGTGGTGAGGAGGTCAGAGCACTTCGACGAGAGGGCAAAATCGCGGCCATAGTGGCCATTGAGGGAGCACTGGCCCTTGAGAGCGACCTGGGGGTGCTGCGCATGTTCCACCGGCTGGGACTGCGGGAGATGAACCTGGTCCACCTGTTGGGAAATAATATCGGCGATGTCATGCACTCCAGCGAAAACAATGGCAAGGGATACGGTCTGACCGACTACGGTCGAGAACTGGTGGCCGAGATGAATCGACTGGGAATCGTGATTGATCTTTCCCACACCGCCGAGCAGACGGTCCTGGATGTGATGGAGGTGAGCACCCAGCCGGTGACGACCACCCATTCAGGGGTTCGATCCCTGATGTATTCCCCCACCCTGCCCAACTGGAGCGATGAGATGATCCGCAAGATAGCCAGCATGCGAGGAGTCATTTGCGTTCCCTTTTTACCCATGATCGTGAACCAGGAATATCAGGACAAATGGCATGCGGGACGTCCCCGCGGCTCGGGCCTGATGGGGCTGGAGCCGCTGGTGTACAGAGGTGATCCCACCAAAATCTACGATTTCATCGAAGAGAAAAGAAGCAGAGGGGAATCGAATCGCGGCAGAATGACCCAGGATCGCGGCAGGAACCTTCCTCCCCTTTCCGACTACATCGATCACATCGACTACATCGTGAGGCTGGTGGGAGCGGACACTGTGGCCGTCAGCTCAGACTGGGGAGGCTATCCGGTCAACATCCAGGGAATCGAGAATGCAGGCGAGTACCAGAATATCGCTCAGGCCCTTTTGGGAAGGGGATACAGTCGTGAGGATGTGGCCAAGATCATGGGGGAAAACCTGCTGCGTGTTTTTGACGAGGTGGTGAGAACCGCCAGGAACTAGAAGAAGTTGTAGCGGCCGCTCTCAGCCGACTTTTGCCTGCGGGCCCTCTTTAGCCCACGGACCCTATTGGAGGGAGCTACTCTTTACCCGTTGACACTGTCTTGAGAATGTTGATAATTCAAGGACAACTTCTAAGTCCTAAAGAGTAGGCTTTTTTAGGGAATAAGAGGGTTTCTGTAGATGAAAACTCGCTTCCTGATCGGACTCACCTTTGCGGTGGGGTTGTCTGTGGTTTTCTCCCCACTGGCGGGTCTTCTTCCCTCTTCTCTTCAGCCCGTTTATGCCCAGGGCTCTGCGGAGAAGAAATTCTGGTTGTTT
>JACZQQ010000032.1 GCA_022545645.1 Acidobacteriota bacterium
CCCGAGGGGTGGCGGCGGAACGGCATCGATTTCTTTGTCGCTCCTCCTCCGCGATGCACACGACATCGCGTCGTCGTTGCTTCGCGAGCTCAACGCCGTTGCGCTCGCCACAAACATCATGATATTCCTGAGACGAGACACTGGTACATGAAGCATCACATCGTTAAAAGACTGCACTTTAGCTATGGCCATCGCCTGATGGATTACGATGGCAAGTGCGCTCATGCCCATGGACATAATGGGGTACTTGAGGTTGAGTTGTGCAGCGAAAAACTGGACCATCGAGGTATGGTGTACGATTTCAGCGATGTCAAGAAGCGTCTGAAGGGATTTATCGATCGCGAACTGGATCACCGCATGTTGCTACGGGAGGACGACCCCATGGTGGCGGCACTGGAAGGTATTGGTGAACGGGTATTCCTCATGAAAGAAAATCCCACTGCTGAAAATATTGCCAAGTTGATCTTCCAGGAAGCCAGGGCCAAGAAACTCCCCGTGGTAGCGATTCGACTCTGGGAAACTCCGGATGCCTTTGCCGAATATCGTGAAGACAGCGAGGAGAATTGATAGGTCCTGGTCATGCAGTTGAAGGATAAGGTCGCCATTGTCACGGGAGCGGGTGTCGGTATCGGGGTGGAGTACTCGAAGCGGCTTGCTGCGGAAGGTGCCAGGGTGGTCTGTACGGATATCCAGGGAGACCATGCCGAAGCCACGGCCAAGGAGATCGTTGCCGCAGGTGGCGATGCCATAGGGTTCAAGGCCGATGTTACAAGCAAAGCCGACACCGACGCCATGGCCAGCCGCACCCAAGACCAATACGACCGGATCGATATTCTGGTGAACAACGCGGCCCTGTTCACGGCCCTGCCCGAGGGGCCCTTTGATGAGCTCACGGAAGAGAATTGGGATCGCTGTATGGAGGTGAATCTCAAGGGTCTTTGGAATTGCATCCGCTCTGTTTTCCCGTTCATGAAGAAGCAGCGCTACGGTAAGATCATCAACATCTCATCGGTGACCTGGATGATGGGCAGGCCCTATCGTCTTGACTACGTGACCTCCAAGGCCGGTGTGGTTGGTTTAACCCACGCTATCGCACCCGAACTTGGCGAGTATGACATCAATGTCAACGCCGTGGTTTTGGGGTTGGTCCAAAGCGACTCCGCCGTGAAGGTCTATGGGGCGGAACACTTCCAGAAATTTAAGGAGCGGCAGGTCTTCAAACGGAGCCTCACCCCCCAGGATGCATGCGGCGCCGTTGTCTTTTTGGCCTCTGACGATGCTGAGATGATTACGGGTCAGTCGCTGGTGGTGGATGGCGGACTGGTGTTTCACTAGCCGCGGCTACTCTTCTGCTGCTGGATGAGCTGGTCAACGGCTTTAAAAAGACGGTTGTTGAAAGCGTCGTATGTTTCTTCCTCAGAGGGGTGATCGAGCGGCTCACCAAAACAGACCTGCACGGGATGTAATCGGATTTTGGCCACTCCTCTAGGCCACGCCTCATAAGTGCCCGCTATAGCCGTGGGCACTACGGGTACTCCCATTACCTTGGCCAGGATCGCGGGTCCCTTCCGAAAGGGTTTGAGGGTGCCGTCGATGGAGCGCTCTCCCTCCGGAAAGACGCAGAGAATGAAATCCCTGCGCAGTCCTTCAGCACCCAGACGAAGGGCCTGCCGAAGGTATCGGTCAGCATCGACGGGCACCACCCTGATGAGTCGTCCCAGAAAAGAGAGCAGGGGACGATTGAAGTAATCGGCATACCCCAGGAAAAAAATCCTCTTGATGATTCGATAGGGGAAGGGGCTCACCAGCACAAAAGCGTCCAGGAAGCTCAAATGATTGGGGCAGATCAAATAAGGATATTCATGGGGTAGATTGTTTTTCCCCGTCACCTTCAGACGAAAAAACACCAGAGACAGGATATAAACCAATTTCGCGACCAGATAAAAAGCGAATTCCGTCACCGGTTGAGGTTCCAGGAGCTGTTGCACCCGACGGAGGTCTTCAGGCTGAAGAGGTTCCCTCAGAATGGTTTCCCAGGAAAGCCGGACGTCTTTTTCAGCAGTCTCTCCGGCAAGTCTTTCTTCTACGGCCTCAACGAGCTCCTCTACCGTGAAGATCTGAGATGCCGATTCATCCGAGATCTGGACCTGAAAAGTCTCCTGAACCGTGGACAGGAGCTCGACTCGTTCCAGGGAATCGAATCCCAAATCCAACTCCAGATTCCTTTGCGGATGGATGTCCGCATGGATCTTCATTTCCCGGATGATTCTGAAAACTTTTGCTTCCGTTGCAGTTTGAGGCTGGACGGACTCTTCCCCTTTCGAAGAGGTGGGAGTCGCAGGTTTCTCTTCCAGTTCCTGCTGTACCTGAAAACGTTTGATTTTGCGGGTGGTGGTGCGGGGTAAAGGTTCCCGCCGAATCTCGAAGCTACGCACTCGTTTGTGGGGTGCGAGTCGCTGGGAGAGAGTTTCCAGCATGTAGCGAATCATGCCATAGGTATTGACCGTTTGCTGGCTCTTCATATAGTCGAAGTCTGGAACCACCACCGCGTGAAGCTTCTCCTGTTCCTGACCGGAAGTTCGATCACGTATCCCCACGACGCATAACTCTTTGATATAAGGACAGTTGCTCTGGTAAAAATGCTCCACCTCTTCCGGGAAAATATTCTTTCCTGAACTGAGGACGATGACATCTTTCTTGCGCCCGGTGATATAGAGCTCTCCCTGGGGGTTCAAGTAACCGAGATCGCCGCTGTGGAGCCAGCCATTTTTTAAGACCTCCGTCGTGGCCTCAGGGTTCTTCCAGTAGCCCTGCATGATGTTGTCTCCGCGAATGAGAACTTCGCCCACACCCTCTGGATCGGGCTGATCAATTTGAATCTCCACGTGAGCAAGGGGCGGTCCCACTGAACCCGGGGTCTTGGAGGCGATAGGAGTGATGGTTGCCACAGCGGCTGTTTCCGTTAATCCGTAGGCCTGCACCAGGGTAAATCCAAGATCCCGCAGGTATGCGCCAACTTTTCGGTCAAAATGAGCTCCTCCCACCGCGAAGATCCGAAACCGCGATCCGAAGCGTCCATGGATGGCTGAAAAGAACCATTTCCCGGGGTTCCAGCCCCAATGCTCATTGCAGAAATGGGAAAAAGCGAGAAATCGGTGGAAGAGGAATCTCTTGAGAAAAGATTGTCTTTTGACTTCTTGAAGGATGCGATGATGGAGCAGGTAATAGAATTGTGGAACACAGATGAAAATGGTCACTCCCTCATCTTGGAAGGTCTTGAGAATGTGCTGAGTGTCCAGGGAGTCCAAATAGGTTACCCGGGCGCCTACCGATAAGGGAACGATAAAGTTCACCATCAGTGCCATGACGTGGTACAGGGGTAGAACCGACAAGACGTGATCGTCAGAGGTCACTCGGACGATTCTCAGGAGTTCCTCAACGTTACCATTGAGGTTGCGCCGCGAGAGGACCACCCCCTTCGGATTCCCTGTCGTTCCACTGGTGTAAAGGAGTACAAACCCTTCGTCCAGATCCCGTTCCACCCAAGCCACAGGACTCGTTTCCTTGCCCTGGGTCAGAAGGGTTTCCCAGTGGAAATACCCTTCGACGGGTGGACCCGTGATTAAAGCGGGTAGAGGAGCAGGCAGCAGTTCCTGGATTTTTTGGATTTCGGGTAAGAATTTCTCGGATGAGATGAGGAACCTGCACTCGGCATGTTGGATCAACTCGGCCAGCGTCTTTGTGTCGTGCAGGATGTCGAAGGGAGCGATTCTGGCGCCTGTGCTTTGAGTTGCCAGAAAGGCAATGGCCCAGCGGGGATGATTTTCCATAAGGATGCCCACTGTGCTTCCCGGTCCGATGGACTGACTCTTGAGAAAACGACCGATTTGGGCAACCTCTTGACCGATCCTGCCGTAGGTAAAGGATTCGTTTGCGTCCTGGGTAATGTACTGAAGTGCGACTCTTTCCGATAGCTTTTCCAAGTTGTCCTGAAATCGCTTGGAGAAATCGAAGGTCATGTCTTTTGTCTGGAGACTGGGCGCGTTCAAAGCGGACTCAATGCTAGCATATGCGACTCGTATGCGGGGAGAATTTGGGACTGTCCCAAGAATTCTCCGAATTCGGGGACTGTCCCTTAATTCTCGATATAATGAAGATGTAGAGGCGTGTGACGCGGGCTCAATCGTGACAACTAAGACTGTGGATGAGTGCCAGTCCTGGGAAGAGGTCCTGGATCTGATCAGGATGTCCGAGCAAGAGATCCGCCTGGGTGGTGGTGAGACAGCCGTCGAAAGGCAGCATAAAAAAGGCCGCCTGACGGCTCGTGAGCGCATTGAACGGCTCATCGATCCCGGGAGCACCTTCTTTGAGCTGGGGTTGTTTGCGGCCTTTGAGATGTATCAAGAGTGGGGTGGAGCTGCTGCCGCCGGTGTTATCACCGGCATTGGGCAAGTTCAAAACCGCCACTTCATGATCATCGCAAACGATGCCACCGTCAAAGCGGGTGCCTTCTTTCCCACCACCGTCAAGAAGGTCCTGCGGGCCCAGCGTATTTCTCTGGACAATCATCTCCCCCTCATCTATCTGGTTGATTCTGCCGGTGTGTTCCTGCCCCTGCAGGATGAAGTCTTTCCGGATGAGAACGATTTTGGCCGCATCTTTCGTCACAATGCCCGCATCTCGGCCCAGGGCATTCCCCAGATCGCGGCCATCATGGGATCCTGCGTGGCGGGTGGAGCTTATTTGCCCGTCATGTGCGACAAGATCTTAATGACCGAAGGCAGTGGTCTGTACATTGCCGGACCCTCTCTGGTGAAGGCGGCCATTGGTCAGGACCTGGACAGCGAGGATTTGGGAGGGGCGCAACTCCATTCTGCCCTGAGCGGGACCATCGATTTTCGGGAGAAAACGGACAAGAGTTGTCTCAATCGCGTTGGCCGTCTGGTGGGAACACTGGCAAAACCTTCTCAGGCTCCTTTTCAACGAGTGGAGGCCAAACCTCCTGACCATTCTCCAGAAGAAATCTATGATCTCATGCCCCTGGATCCCAGCCAGGAATACGACTTGCTCAAGATATTTCAGTGCATCTTCGACAACAGTGAGTTCATGGAATATAAGGCGGAATACGGGAAGACTCTGATCTGCGGGTATGCTCGCCTGGCCGGCTGGTCTGTGGGAGTGGTTGCCAATCGTAAACAACACATCAAGACGCCGGATGGGCCGTTTGAGGTGGGAGGAGTGATCTACCGGGAAAGCGCCGATAAGGCAGCGCGTTTTGTGATGGATTGCAACCAAAGTCGTACCCCACTGCTCTTCTTTCAGGATGTGAGCGGCTTCATGGTGGGCAGGGAAGCCGAAATATCCGGGATCATCAAGTCGGGGGCCAAGCTTGTCAATGTGGTGGCGAACAGCGTGGTACCCAAAATCACGGTGATTATGGGGGGGAGTTATGGGGCTGGCAACTACGCTCTTTGCGGCAAGGCTTATGACCCTCGTTTTATTTTTGCCTGGCCGACTTGCCGCTATGCCGTGATGGGCGGTAAGCAGGCGGCTAAGACCCTGCTCGAATTGAAGGTGCGTCAGTTGGAGAAGAAAGGCCAGAAGATCACTGAGGAAGCCCGACAGCAAATGCTCGAGAGTATCCAGGCAACCTATGATCATCAACTCGACCCCCGTTATGGGGCCGCCCGGCTATGGGTGGACAGGATCATCCAGCCCCACCAGACACGGGAGGCCTTACAGCTGAGCTTGGAAGTTGCTGCCCTCAACCCGCAGGTCCCGGAATTCAAAACGGGTGTGCTCCAGGTCTAACCCGAGAGAAAGAAATATGGATCAGGTTAAGCTGGATTTCGATCCTCCCTCAGCTTGCATCACCCTGAACCGCCCCCAGGTGCGCAATGCGCTTTCCCCGGAACTGGTGACTCATTTCCACACCGCCTTGGATCAAGTGCAGGAGCGCGATGATGTGGCTGCCCTCATTATCACCGGAGAAGGGACGGCTTTTTGCGGAGGGGCCGATCTCAAGGTTCTTCGAGAAATAGCGGCTCAATCCGTTGAGCAAGCCCGCCAGGACTCTCAAAATCTGATGAATTTCTTCCGCAGAATCTATGAGTTTCCCAAGCCGGTCATCGCTGCCGTGAATGGACCGGCTATGGCGGGAGGCTGTGGACTGGCAAGCGTCTGCGATATCGTCCTGGCAGCCGAAGATGCCGTTTTCGGATATCCGGAAGTCAGGGTCGGCTTTGTCCCTGCTCTGGTTGCTGTTTTCCTGGTGCGGATTTGCGGGGAGAAAAAGGCCCGGGAGTTGTTGTTGACTGGCCGCCTCTTTTCGGCTCAAGAGGCTCAGGAAATGGGCTTGGTCAATCATGTCGTGGCTAAGGAGTCCCTGCTGGAGAAGGCCCAAGAGTTGGCCCGGGAGATTGCCCCAAATAGCCCCACTGCGGTGCGGTTGACCAAGGAGCTCATGAAAGATCTACCGGGCTTGAGCCTGGAGAAGGGACTCATCGCGGCCCTCCAGCTGAATACCTTGATTCGGACCACTGAGGATTTCAAAGAAGGAGTTTCCAGCTTCCTGGAGAAAAGACGGGCGCAATGGAAGCGAAGGTAAAATGTCGGAAGGATTTGCTATCGTACCCGAGATACTTCCAGGATGTCCCGCCATCAGTCCTGGAATGTAACGGGGAGAAGGGCGTTGTGAATACTGTCCAGCCTCTCTGAAGTAGTCCAGAGCGCCCTTCTCATTTTCTCTAATCCCAATTCATCCAAGTTTTCTGCGTAGGATAGTTTAGGGACTGTCCCAAGAATTCTCCCAGAATTCGGGGACTGTCCTCAAACTATCCCTACACAATAAACCTGGGTCAGTTGACTTTTGAGACAGTCTCGTTTGTGCGCCTACAGCCTCAATCAAGATCTTGCGGATTTCCGGTCCCCAAGTGGACAAGAGCAGCCTAGTTGATAGAATAAGCGGTCCCTCATAGGGGGAATCATAAATGGACAGCCAATATCACAAGGGTCTTCACTACTTTGCGCTGGCTACCGCCGGTGCGACCTTTCTGTTGTTGATTGCAGGCGCCTTGGTCACTAGCAATGATGCAGGCTTGTCCGTGCCCGACTGGCCACTTTCCCACGGACAATGGATGCCCGAAATGGTGGGTGGCGTCTTTTACGAACATGGGCATCGGATGGTGGCCACTACGGTCGGTCTTTTAACCATCGTCCTCAACATCTGGCTGTGGAAGGTCCCCTCCTACCCATGGGTGCGAGCTCTGGGTTTGGTTGCGCTGGCGGCAGTGATCATTCAGGGAGTCCTGGGAGGAGTGACGGTTCTTTTCTTTCTTCCCACGCCCATCTCCGTGCTGCATGCCTCCCTCGCTCCTCTCTTTTTCTGTATGGTCGTCACGCTTTCTGTGGTCACCTCACCCAGTTGGGTTCATCTGTCCCGCTTCTTCAGGGACGGATGGCGTAAGGTTTTGACGGGCGCTGACCGGGAGCTGAAGTTGGCCATCTTGACGACGATGGCTCTTTACTTCCAGCATGTGCTGGGCGCCACCGTGCGCCATTCAGGCACCGTCAATGGCACCAAGGCAGCGGTTCTAGTGACTTCGGCCCTGGTTGTACATTTGGTGGGAGCCCTTGCGGCAACGGGTTTGATTCTTTTTGTGGCACGAGTCTTCACCAAACGAATCCATGATCGGAGTATCCTTCGGTTGGTGTACCTGCAGCTACTCTTGCTCTGTGCCCAACTGTTGCTGGGATGGGGAGCGTATCTGGTTCGGATCGATCCGGCCACCCGGGTACAGCCGAGCGTATCAGGAGTCTGGATCACCACTTCCCATCTGACCGTCGGTGTGCTTCTCCTGGTCACCAGTCTTGTTGTGACGCTAAAACTCATGCATAACGTGGCACTGAGAGACCGGGGACCAGTGCCCGAGCCCACTTTGGCGGGACAAACCGTATGAAAATGGAGTCTACTGCTGTAGACCGTCCTTTCTTGTGGAAGCTGCCAGCATTTTTTGAGCTCACCAAACCACGAGTCATACGTTCGGTGATCTTGACCTCGGCAGTCGGCTTCTATCTGGCCTCTTCGGGCAGATTGGATCTCCTCCTCTTGTTTCACACCCTGGTCGGCACCACTCTCTTGAGTGGAGGTGCGGCTGTCCTCAATGAATTTCTTGAGCGTGAAGCAGACGGCAGAATGCGGCGAACCTGTTCGCGTCCCTTGCCCTCGGGTCGATTAAGCGAAAGTGATGCCCTCATCGCTGGCAGCATCCTGATCGTCGTCGGCAGCTTCTATTTAGCCCTTTTGACCAATCTTCTGGCTGCCTTTCTGGGATGTGTGACCTTGGCTGTTTACTTGTTGGTGTACACCCCGTTGAAAATGAAGACCCCGATTTGCACGACCATCGGTGCGATTCCAGGAGCCATCCCTCCTTTAATCGGTTGGGCAGCAGCAAAAGGGTCTCTTGATTCCCATGCCTTACTGCTTTTCGCAATACTCTTTGCCTGGCAGTTTCCTCATTTTTTGGCTATCTCCTGGCTATACAAAGAGGATTACAAGCGCGCTGGCTTCGCCATGTTGTCTTCGATTGATCCGGACGGCAGAAGAACGGGCCGGCGCATCCTGATTTTCACGGTGATCTTGTTTGGATTGAGTGTTGTCCCGGTGACGTCGGGTTTGACGGGAACCCTTTATCTTGTGGGAGCTCTTGTGTTGGGTTCAGTATTGCTGTGGTTTGGGTTTGAGGCGGCCCTCTCTCGGACGACAACCGCGGCACGCCATGTTCTGATGGCCTCGGTGGTCTACCTTCCTCTCCTTCTCTTTCTCATGGTCATTGACAAGAATGGCTGATCAGAGTCCGCCCTTATCTTCCTCAGAGACTGATCCTGTTGTTCAGGTAGCGAATGTGAGTTTCCGCTACGGGCAGCACCAGGCACTTAAAGATGTCGCTCTCTCCGTTGAAAGAAAACAGATCTTCGGACTTTTGGGACCCAATGGTGGAGGCAAGACGACCTTGTTTCGCATCCTTTGCACGCTTCTCGTTCCTCAACAGGGAGAAGTGAGGGTGATGGGAGTGGATGTGAAGAGAGATCCCCATGAGGTCCGCCGCCTGATTGGGGTTGTTTTTCAATCCAATAGCCTGGACCTGGAATTGACCAGCCAGGAAAACCTCCTCCACCAGGGCCGTCTCTATGGACTCCGGGGCGGAGAGTTGCAGGAGCGTGTGGAGCACTTGATGGTCCGCTTCGGATTGGAGCAGCGGAGCAAGGATCGGGTCCGGACGCTTTCCGGAGGTCTGCGTCGCCGTGTGGCGCTGGCAAAAGGACTTCTCCATCGTCCTCAGATTCTGATGTTGGATGAACCGACTCAGGGATTGGATCCAGGAGCTCGACTCGACTTTTGGAGATACTTGAGGGTATTGCGTGATGAAGAGGGAATCACCATTCTCTTCACCACTCACCTGATGGAGGAAACCGAGCAGTGTGATCACCTGGTGATTCTGAGCAAAGGCGAGGTGGTGGCCAGTGGCAGCCCGAAAGCTCTGAAAGAAAAAGTGGGTGGGGATGTGATTGTGATACGTACTTCCGACCCCGCGGGTCTCGGTGATTCGATCAGGAAGCGATTTTCCTGCGAGGCCAAAGTGGTCGATGGGACGGTTCGGGTGGAAAGCCATCGAGGGTATGAACTGGCGGCAAAACTCATGGAAAGCTACTCCGACCAGATCGAAGCCCTCACGGTCGGAAAACCGACCCTGGAAGATGTTTTCGTTCACGAAACCGGGCATCACTTTGAGGAGGGTGAGAAGACAGAATTTTGAAGCATCAATTACCTGGGATCCTAGCCCGGCGTCTGATATAACCAGGTCCAAAGAGGGGGAAGTCATGCTAAAGCGAACAAAGGGTTCCCGTGAAGAGGACGCCTGGCTGAGCGACGAGCAACTTGCTCAGTGTGCCAGAGCTGACGAGGCCCAAACCTACGGTTCCCCGATACCCACCCGGATCGTATCCAACGGCGAATACATGCCTCAGCCTCAATCGGAGAACCAGAAGCGGGTAGAGTCCAGGATCCAGGAACTGGTCAACTCTGCTAGCCAGAAGTTGGGTCTCACCCGGCGCCAGTTTCTGGTGAGCACAGGGGGATTGGCTGCATCGTTTCTGGCCATGAATGAAGTGTTCGGGCGGTTCTTCAACGTCCAGCAGGCGGAGTTGACCGAACCCTCGGTTTTCGCCGCCAGTGGGGCCCCATCCAACCTGTTTGTCTTTGACGACCAGCTCCATATGGTGAGGCACAGCAGAGCCCATGGTGGCGCGCTGCGAGCGACGGCGCAGGGTCGGACAACTCCCGGTTTTAGTTCCAACCCTTTTAATCCGGAAGGCCTTCCCGACGAGCTGGGCGAGGCCTGGACCCCCTGGAATCCGGCCTTGATCGGTCTCGATTTTGGCCCGGAAACGTTTCACCTGGTGCAGTTTATCAAAGACGTCTATCTGGACAGCCAGGTTACGGTGGGACTTTTAAGTAACGTCACCGCCTCACAGGTAACCATCGAGGGAGAAGGGAGACGTCCGCCCAAGAACCTTGAGGAATCTTTCTCGGCCGAGCTGCTGACCGCTGCCCAGACCATGGGGGTTCGGGACTTCGTCAACAAGATTGCCGGTTCTACCCGGCTGCTGGCCCACGGTTTGCTCTACACCGGCATCGGCAACACCGACTTCGTCCAGTATCAGATCGACGAGTACAAACCTGACGCATGGAAGGGCTATACCATTTCTTTTGCCGCCAAGGTCGACCAGGACCCCGACAGCCTGATGCGCCGGTGGCGAATGGACGATGAGCAGGTGGCCTATCCCACTTACGAGGTCATCAGCAACAGTCAGGCAAAGCTCAGGGACACCAAGCCGGGCATCGGGAACATCTGCGTTCATAAGGGCCTGGCTCCCAACGAGGAGGCCACGCCGGAGATCGGACATCCCAGTGACATCCCCAAGGCGGCGACCGACTGGCCCAATCTCAACTTCATTATCTATCACTCCTGCATCCGGCCCCGATTCTTCTACCATGAAACGTTGCAGGAGATTGAGTCGGGTGCATTGCGTGGCGGGGTGCCGGATATCAGCTGGACGACTGAGTTTGCTCAACTGGTGGCCGATTTCCCCAATGTCTATGCTGAGATCGGAACAACCTGGGCTTCTACCGTCATTACCTTTCCCACGGTGGCTGCCCATATTTTGGGGCAACTCCTGAAGTTCCTGGGAGAGGACAGAGTCGTCTTTGGTTCAGACTCGGTCTGGTATGGGTCTCCCCAGTGGCAGATCGAAGCCTTGTGGCGGTTTGAGATCCCCGAGGAAATGCGAGAGCGGTATGGTTACCCCGAGCTGACGGAGACTGCCAAGCGTAAGATTCTGGGTCTGAACTCGGCTCGCCTCTATCAACTCTCCTCAACCCGTACGGTGACCGCCCAGGGGGAGTATCGGCCTGTGCCTCCTGATTACGCCTCACGGATTCCCGATGAGTTGAAGACGCTGTTGGAGTTTCCCGGATTCGCGGCGGACAACCTGTCCAGGATGAAAAGTGAGTATTTGGCGAAAGGAGCGGTCCCCAGCAATACTCGCTACGGCTGGATCCACACCTAGAGACTTCTGTAGGCACCCCGGTAGTAAAGCAGAGGCTTTTTCTCAGGGTGGAGGATTTCCGTCCGCTTGACCTCACCCAGGACAAGGAGGTGATCCCCTCCCGGATACAGGGTGGAGATCTCACATTCCATTCTGGCCAGAACGCCTTCCAGCAGGGGAACTCCGGTTTTACCGGTCACGTAGGGACCTTGGGAACGATCCGTTCCTGTTCGGGCAAAGTGATCGGATAGATCCTTCTGATCCTCTGCCAGAATGTTCACCCCGAATTTCCCGCTCTCCTTGAAGGCGGTCAGTCCACTCAATTGATTATCCAGGCAAATCACAACAAGCAGTGGATCCATGGAGACGGAAGTAAAGGAGCTGACGGTCAGTCCATAAGGGGTGCCTTCGCTGTTGGCGGTGGTGACAATGGTTACACCGGTTGCGAACTGGCCCATCACCTTTCGAAACTCATCTGGAGTCACAGGCATCGACACCAATCTCCTTTCTTCTAGCCCGGATGGGAAAGGGCTTCCTCCAGGGCAGGGGTAAATGCCTCCAGGGTGCGCCCAATATCCGATTCGCTGTGAACTGCGCTGACAAACCAGGATTCCAGGGCTGAAGGTGGCAGATAGACTCCCCGACGAAGCAGGGCGTGAAAGAGACGTGCGTATAAAGCACGATCGGTGGAGAAGGCGGTTTGCGAGTCGTTCACAGGCTGTTCACAAAAAAAGAGGCTCAGCATCGAGCCCACCCGGTTCACCTGGCCGGCGATTCCACAACGATCCACGGCCTCGATGATGCCCTGTTCCAGAACCGCGCTCTTTTTCTCCAGTTCGGAGTAGAGATCCGGGGTCAGTTTCTCCATCGTTGCCAGCCCTGCCGCCATGGCAACCGGATTGCCTGAGAGCGTTCCTGCCTGGTAGACAGGACCCAGCGGCGCCACCTGTTCCATCAACTCTCGACGCCCTCCGTAGGCTCCCACCGGCAGTCCACCACCGATGATTTTTCCAAGACAGACCAGATCGGGTTCCACATCGTACAAACCGGCTGCCCCGCTTGAAGATACCCGGAAACCGGTCATGACTTCGTCGAAGATCAGGAGAGAATCGTGGCGCTGAGTCACCTCACGCAGTCCCGTCAGAAAGCCCTTGGCAGGAGGAACCACCCCCATGTTTCCGGCCACCGGTTCAACGATCACTGCGGCGATGTCCTGGCCGTGTTTCTGGAACAACCCCTCAAGATCATCCAGGTGGTTAAACGGCACCACCATCGTGTCCTGGGCCATTTTCTCGGGGACACCTGAGCTATCGGGCAGCCCAAAGGTGGCAACCCCTGAGCCCGCCTTGACCAGCAAATAATCTACGTGGCCATGATAGTTGCCCTCAAATTTGACAATTTTGTTGCGTCCCGTGGCGGCGCGGGACAGGCGAATGGCGCTCATTCCTGCTTCGGTTCCTGAGTTGACGAAACGGAGCATCTCAATCCATGGCATGGCCTGGGTAATGGCCTCAGCGAGAAGGAGTTCTCCTTCGTGGGGAGCACCGAAACTCATTCCCTGGCCGACCGCTTCCTTCACCCGATGGACCACATCAGGGTGGCAATGGCCGAGGATGAGCGGGCCCCATGAGCCCACATAGTCGATATAGGAGTTCCCATCGACGTCGGTTAGAATCGGGCCCTCTCCCTTGGCGATGCAGACCGGGTCCCCTCCTACGGCTTGAAAGGCCCGCACCGGGCTGTTCACGCCCGCAGGCATCAATCTCTTGGCTCGTTCCATCAACTCTCTGGATCGGCTCAATTGCATGGCTGACCTACTGGGTGCCACTGAAACTGGACAGGATCTCGTCCTGGCTTCGGTAAATGGCCGTATAGATGGGCGTATCTCGCAAGGTGTATTTTCTTCCTTCAGTACTGCGGAGTACGGTGACCAACTCAGAGAAGTGAGCCAGGTCGTCGGTTTCATACACGACCACGAATTCCTGATCCTGAAGTCCGGTTGAATAGAGAAGAAGCTGGGAGATTTCAGGATATTGGCGGCCCACTTTGATGTGCTCGTTCATCATTTGCTGTCGAGTCTCCCTGCTCATCAAATACCATTCGGAGGTCTTCACAAAGGGGTAAAGGACAAGATAGGGTCTGCGTTCGGGCACCAACGGATCCAGTTCCTGAGAGGACTTTCCCGTCGAGTAAACGGAGGGACGCGTGAATCCCCACAGGGTGGTGAGTGGCTTGAGATACTGTCTCCAGGAGGCGGTCGTGGAGGAGAATTGGGTGAAGAAACTGGCCGGTCTTAGTGGATCATCCACTTGAACAGCACTCCAGATCATCAGGTCGCCTTCAGATCGAGTGGGGAAGATGTGATAGAGGAAAACCTGTTCAGCGAGTTGGGGGATCTGTTTGCTGAGCTGTTTGAGGAAGGCTTGCTGCTGCTTGGACGGCTGCTGCCAGAAGAAATCCGTGAAGCTGAATACGGAGTAGTGGTTCAGTTGCCTGCTCGACTTTGCTTGGGTCATAACTTGTCGTCTTCCTCCTGTTCGAGGGGGGACGATATCATAGTGTCGCGGGCGATTGAAGACATTTGGAACATGCGGCTCTTGAATTTAGTGGAGTTGACGGGTAGTGTCTCGTCCCATGAATACCATGACGTTTGCTGATGGGGCTTGGGAGGCAAGGTCAAGGAACGAGGAGAAGGCGATGTCAGGGGCATCGACGACGACGAGTGACGCAGAGATTGTCCGCAATCCCCATCAGCCCGAAGGGTGGCGGCGGGACGGCATCGATTTCTTTGTCGTTCCTCCTCCGTGATGTACACTGACATCGCGTCGTCGTTACTTCGCGAACTCGACGCCGTCGCGCTCACCACAAACATTATGGTATTCATGGGACGAGACACTGGGGTTAGGTCAATGCGAGCCTCCCGTTGCCGTTGGCGATCACCTTTGCTATCAATAGCGCTTGTACTGGCGTTTTTATTCCAGGGCGCTTCCATGGCGCAAGGGCCACAGAGTCGATTTCTTTCCGGCATTCGTCAACTGAGCTTCGAAGGTCGTCGAGCCGGGGAAGGATACTTTAATCCAGACGGGTCTTTGCTCGTTTTCCAGAGTGAACGCGAGCCGGGAAACCCCTTCTTCCAGATTTATTTGATGGACCTGGAGACGGGCGATACTCACCGCGTCAGCCCGGGTTTTGGTAAAACCACCTGTGGCTGGATCCATCCCAACCAGCCGAGCCTGCTCTTTGCATCGACCCATGAAGATCCGCAGGCACGCCTCAAGCAGGAGGAAGAGCTCAAACTACGGGCTTCCGGAAATGCCGGCCGTTATTCGTGGGATTACGACGAATATTTTGACATCTTCGAAAGCGACCTGGAGGGAAGGAATCTCAGGAATTTGACCCAGGCTCTAGGTTACGACGCCGAGGGGTCCTGGTCGCCTGATGGAAGTCTGATCGTCTTTTCCTCAAATCGCCATGCCTACACCGACAAGCTTTCTTCTCAGGATCAAAGCATCTTTGAAAGAGATAAGTCTTATCTGGTGGATCTGTACCTGATGAATGCCGACGGCACCGAGGTCCGGCGCCTGACCCATACCCCTGGCTATGATGGGGGACCCTTCTTCAGTCCGGATGGTCAAGAAATTGTATGGCGGCGATTTTCCGAAGATGGCACCACGGCTGAAATTTTCACCAGGAAATTGGATGGTTCACCGGAAAGACAAATCACCCGTCTGGGGGCCATGTCCTGGGCGCCCTATTTTCATCCTTCGGGGGACTACTTGATCTTTGCCACCAACCTGCACGGATTTGAGAACTTTGAGCTTTACCTGGTGGATGGAGAGGGGAGAAGTGATCCGGTTCGTGTGACCTCCCGGGAGGGCTTCGATGGTCTGCCCGTGTTCCACCCCGATGGGAGACAGCTGGTTTGGACCAGCACCGGCACGGGGAATAAGCGATCGCAATTGTTTATGGCCCGGTGGGATGATGGTGAGGCTCGCCGGCTTTTGGGCTTGGATGGAGTCGTCCAGGTTGCTGGGGCCGGGCGCGATGAGACAAAAACCCGTGAAGCCTTCCCCGACCTAGAGGCCACTCAACCGGAAATCAGCGCCCAGGATCTGCGTCTCCATGTGAGCTACCTGGCCTCGGATCAGATGGAAGGACGCCTCACGGGGACGGAAGGGGCAAGACGAGCAACCGAATATGTGGCCTCGGCCTTCCAGTTTCTTGGGCTGGAGCCTGCGGGTGACGACGGAACCTATTTTCAAAGCTTTGAGTTTACATCCGGGGTTACCCTGGGGTCTGAGAATCACTTGAGGGAGAAGGGAACTAGTTCCGGGGATGACTTTGTGGTCGATCAGGATTGGCGGCCCCTGGCTTTTTCCAAGAGCGGAAGGATCGATCCGGCGGGAATCGTGTTTGCCGGGTACGGCATTGTTGCCCCAGAGTACGGGGAGCTCCCTCCCTATGATTCCTTTGTCCATCTGGATGTCACCGACAAGTGGGTGCTGGTTTTTCGCTACCTGCCTGAAGAGATTGCTCCAGAATTTCGGCAACATCTGAGCCGCTACTCGAGTCTGCGATTCAAGGCGATGGTGGCTCGAGATCGAGGGGCACGCGGAGTCCTGGTCGTCAGTGGTCCCAATTCCCAAGTGAAGGAGGATCTGGTCGGCCTCTCTTTCGATAGTTCGCAGGCCGGGACCAGCATCGGGGTGATTTCGGTGACCGATGCTTTTGGCCGACGGTTGCTTGAATCTACTGGGGAAGGTCTGAAGGCTCTCCAGGACCGGCTGGACACTGGCCAGTCGGTCCTGGGATTCGAAATTCCGGGTCTTGAGCTGGAGGTGGAAATCGATATTCGGAAAGAGAAGCGGATGGGTCGCAATGTGCTGGCCCGTCTAAGGAGCGGTGGGCAGCCGAACGATGCAGTCGTTGTGGGTGCCCACGTGGACCATCTCGGTTATGGTCGAGGCGCCGGTTCTCTGGCTCGAGAAGAAGAGCGCGGCCTGATTCACTACGGGGCCGATGACAATGCCTCGGGTGTGGGCGGAGTGCTGGAGATCGCTCAATATCTGGTGAATCTAAAGGCGGGAGGGAAGCTCCCCATGAGAAGGGATCTGCTCTTTGCCGCCTGGTCAGGGGAGGAACTGGGTTTGCTGGGTTCCAGCCATTTCGTTCAGACTTTGCTGGAGGAAACCCAGTCCTCCACATTGACTTCGCAGATCGCGGCTTACCTGAACATGGACATGATTGGCCGTTTGAGGGAGAGTCTTGTTTTGCAGGGAGTGGGCTCGAGTTCTGTCTGGCTGGGAGAGACGGAGAGGGGCAACGTTCCCATCGGACTGCCCATCGTCATCCAAAATGACAGCTACCTGCCGACCGATGCAACCAGCTTCTATCTCAAGGGCGTTCCACTTCTGAGTGCCTTCACAGGCGTGCACCAGGATTACCATACCCCTCGGGATACGGCGGACAAGATCAACTATGAGGGTACGGAAAAGATCGCACGCTTCATGGCGCTGATCACGAGTTCCCTGCTCACCAGTGAGAGTGCCCCCGACTATGTCGAGATGGAGAGGCCCGGGAGCTCCACGGGCCGGGCCGCTTTGCGTGCTTACCTGGGGACGATTCCTGATTATTCTCAAGGCGATGTCGCGGGTGTCAAGCTTTCCGGGGTGATGAAGGGAGCGCCGGCCGAGCAGGCGGGGATCCAGGGCGGAGACGTGGTCATTGAGCTGGCAGGTCAGAAAGTCGAGAACATTTATGACTACACCTATGCCATCGATGCCCTCAAGGTAGGGACTGCTGTGGAGATTGTTGTGTTGAGGGGAAACCGCCGAGTGACCGTGACGGTGACCCCGACCTCGCGGGAGTGACGCTCCTCTGTGCCGCCCTTACAGGGCTCCTCGCAAGAACTCGCTGATTCCAGGGGCTTACGCCCCTGGCTATTTCATGCCGCCCCTTCGGGGCTCAAGCGACAGCCAAAACGGATGTCAGACAGCTCTGTCACGTTCCCACGACAGCACGACAGCACGACAGCACGACAGCACGACAGCACGACAGCACGACAGCACGACAGCACGACAGCACGACAGCACGAACTACGGCAGATAGTCGTCAAAAACGGCGGTTGGCTGCTCGGAGGAGCCCTTCTCCATAACGCGGACGTTCACGCTCCAATTGCACGCCA
>JACZQQ010000203.1 GCA_022545645.1 Acidobacteriota bacterium
CTCAAGCTGGTGACTCCGTTTTGAAAAGTCCGCCAAGACCATCGGTTTCAAGAGACGGTTTTGCCGCCTCCGAAGTGCTGAGCCTAAGACAGGGAGCCGTGGAGAGCCAGAGTGCCAAAATGGATGGTTAAGACTGCTTTCCCCTCGTGCCTGCCGTGACCCGGAGTGATGTCAATCGTCAGGTGCTCGATGACGTCCTCTGTCTTCCAGTACATGGAGTCCAGCTTGATCAACTTGGAGCTTTCGGGAGCTTGCCCCTGACCCAGTTGCCCCGGATAGAGTGCCAGAGTCCAGTCTTCTGGGCCGTTCTTGACGACGCCAATAATCAGTTCCCCGGCTGGGATGGTTGTCGATCCGACCTTCAGTTCTCCTGACAATGTCAAGCGTGGTGAACGGGGTGTGACAAAGCTGCCCACCTCGGCGTTTCTTGCATGCTCTTCATTGGCCGGAACAGTCTGATAGGTAATGCTTGCTTCGACCCCTCCCGGCAGTTGAGCAGTCACCTTTTTGTTGAAGTGCGGGTGGGCGATGACAAACGTGGCTCCCACCAGGATCAATAGAAACGTTCCCAATTGTTTCATGCTTCTCCCTCCTTTATCTGGCCTGGTTTAAGTCGTGCGCCCTAACGGGCTCAGGTTCTCCGATTCTACCTACCCTTATTCGATTGTCAACTGAGCTGAGACGGAATTCGGGTAACTAGCCCGCCGGGACTACTGGCTCATTCTGGAGCGGAGGAAGCGCAGAAGGTGGTTCTGCTCTTCTGCTTTTAACTGAAGAAAGTTCACAGCAACGAAGTTGGTGACCTTCGTCATGATCGTTCCATGTTGGTATTCCTTGCGTTTGGTGGGTTCAGATCGCACCACCCATCCCACCGCATTCACCTGCAGTGACGGATCAAGATTCAGGCACAGCGCCAATTTATCCCCCACTTTCAGTGAAAGATCGGTGTCGAATGCCAAGCCGGCCACGCTCACATCTTTGGTTGTGCATTCAGGAGCCTTGGCGCCGATCAGTTTGGTTTCGACAGCATCAACTACGGTGAGAGAGAAGGGGATTTGCAGGCGTATTCTATAGGATTTCCTCCGCTGCACGAGCACTTCTTTGTTGCTTATGGAAAGGACCACTTTCTGATTCTCAGGTCCTTGGATTTCTGCAACCCGTGTTTCCCAGCGATAGACCGTGGCCCCTTCATCCCAGTATTTCATCCAGACTCGGTCTCCACTTTGGAAGGACGGCTCTGGGGTGGGTCTGGCGAACTTCAACGAGATGCTCCTTGGAGAGAGAGCTTCAATAGTGGCCGCCAGTGCCTCACCGGATTCCTCCTGGAGGGAGACGGCCAACCCGGGTTTCAAATAATTGCCAACGCTTCCAATACCTTCTTCACTCATTTCCCCGTCTCACCAAAGGCTGACACTGGATTCATCATTCAACCTTTCTTACTTCTTGTAGTCCGTGACCATGCTGTCGGGAATCGTAAGAGCCTTCGGTGATAACTATCACGAAAGACAAAAAAACAGAAGCGGATCAACGAGCAGTTCGCTTCATTGAAGGATTTGCCGAGGGTCGATCAGGATCTTGACAAGACCTCCGGGGATACTCTAAAGTAAGTCCACGTGATGGGAAGCATGGCTTTGAGCAGCATCGGTCGAACAGCCTGCATCTGTTGTTGCAGCAACATCGTGTCCAGGGAGCGACGCCTGCTGACGGCTCTCCATCGTATGGAATAATTCCAACACGATTTTTGAGATCCAAAAGGCCCCCAGGGTTGCTCCTGCGGGCCTTTTTTTGTTTTCACGGGAATTTGACAGGGAAGTGACACCCATGACAACCACTTGGAAAGAAAAGCTTGCCGACCAGATAGATCCTGTGCTGGGCCAGGAGATTGACGTCTTCGAGACTCAGATAGAACTTCGCCGGCAGGGCAAGATGGAAGAGAAACTTTTCGCTGAGACTCGCCTTCGCCGGGGCGTTTATGGCCAGCGCTACGATAACGGGCAGCGCTATGACGGGGTTCGTACCCAGGAGCTTCAGTATCCGTCGGCAGATCTGACCAAAGGTCCCGAGACGATGTGGGACGCCCCAGGCATGCAGAGAATCAAAATCCCCTTCGGGGGGCTCACGCCCGATCAGATGGACGTCCTTGCCGATCTCTCAGAAGAGTATTCAGACGGCATCCTTCACGTGACCACCCGGCAGGATTTCCAGCTTCATTTCATTCACATTGAGGATACTCCTTTGCTGATGAGGCGATTGGCAGCCACAGGCATTACCACTCGTGAGGCCTGCGGCAATTCCGTCCGTAATGTGACGGCATGCCCGCTGGCAGGGGTCTGCCGGGACGAGGTATTTGATGTCACTCCTTACGCCAAATCCTGTGCCCGATTTCTTCTGGGGCATCCCGATGTACAGGATTTCGGCCGTAAGTTCAAAGTCGCTTTTTCCGGGTGTAAAGAGCATGCCTGCGGCTTGGTGACGATGCACGATATGGGTGGGATCGCAGTCAAGCGCATGGAAGACGGCAAGGAACGACGAGGCTTCGAACTGTATGTCGGCGGCGGTCTGGGCGCCGTCCCCCATCAGGCCAAGCTGTTTGATTCATTCCTGCCCGAAGAGGAACTGCTTCCCATTACCCAGGCGATTTCACGGGTTTTCGCTCGACTGGGAGAAAAGGAAATCCGTTCTCGGGCCAGGATTAAGTTTCTGGTGGCCAAACTGGGCATCGATGAGTTTCGCAGACTGGTGCTCGAAGAGCGGAAGGTCATGCCGGAAGATCCGCGCTGGATGGCCTATCTTCCTGAGGTCCGGAAGTATCAGGAAAAGCCGCTCAAGAGATCGATGCCCCTCAACGGTGAGGAGCGTCCGGAAGGCTTTGAACAGTGGTACGAGACCAATGTTTACCCTCAGCGACAAGAGGGTTATGTGGTCGCCACCATCAACCTTCCCCTGGGTGACCTTTCGGCATGGCAAACCCGCGAGTTGGCGGATCTGGCTCGCCGATTTACCGGGGAAAATGTTCGCATTACCGTAGAGCAAAACATTCTCTTTCGTTGGGTGAGCGAGTCGGATCTACCGGATCTGTACCGGGAACTGCAAGGTTTGGGGTTGAGCGACCCGGGAGCAGGTTCCATCGTCGATATCACCGCCTGCCCGGGCACCGATACCTGCAAGTTAGGGATCGCATCTTCACGAGGTCTGGCCGGGGAGATTCGAACCCGTTTGGCAACCAAATTCTCGGAAATGGATGAGGCGGTCAAGAACCTGCGCGTCAAGATCAGCGGCTGTTTCAATTCCTGCGGGCAGCACCATATCGCCGACATCGGTTTTTATGGGACCAGCCGCACCATCGGCGGCCGCAAGGTGGCTCATTTTCAGGTCTTGCTGGGAGGAAAATGGGAGGAAAACGCCGGCTCCTACGGGCTGGCCATTGGCTCTGTTCCTGCCAAGCGTATACCGGAGGCCCTGGATCGCATTACCGAGCGCTATCTGAAGGAACGGAAAAGTGGAGACAGCTTCCAGGACTTCGTCCGTAACATCGGAAAGAAGGAATTGCGGGATTCGATTGAGGACCTCATGACGGTTCCCCCTTACGAGCAGGACCCTTCGTATTACACGGACTGGGGTGACCCCCGTGAATTCACCATGGGAGACATGGCTGCAGGAGAATGCGCTGGCGAAGTGGTTTCCCTGGTTCAGTTCGACATGGCCGCAGCCGAGCGGTTGGTATTCGAGGCCCAGCTCCAGTGGGATGATGAGGATTATTCCAAGGCTGACGAACTTGCCTACAACGCGATGCTCCAGGGCGCCAAGGCTCTTATCAAGACCGAGTTTCTGGATGTCTCAGACGATCCGGACACCCTGGTGAAGGAATTTCGGGAGCGTTTCTTCGATACGAAGCTTTTCCGTGATAAATATGCCGGGGGCAAGTTCGCCCAGTATCTCTTCCGCAGACATCAGTCGCCGCCCTCAAAAGCCAACAGCGACGGTGCCCGCCAGCTCGTCGAGGAGGCACAACTCTTTATCGAGGCGGCCCACGCCTGCTGGGAGCGCGTTGCCGATCGCCAGGCTTCCGACTCATCGCTTGCCCAAGGAGCCCCTTCACCCACTGGAGGGTAGAGGGAAGAGAGAGTCATGGAGCTTCAACGGTTAGGTGTCAAGCTCTTCGTGGAGAACCCTTCATCGCTTGAGATTCGCAGCTTCATTCCCATTTACCATTCCTGGATTCAGAGGCAGGCTATTGAAGGCCATCTTTTGATTGACATTCACGATTACAGCCATGTCTACAGGGGCCCCGGCATCCTACTGGTCGCTCATGAGGGTAATTTCAGTATGGATCGGGCAGAAGACCGCCTGGGGCTGTTCTACTATCGAAAGCAACCCTCGAAGGGCTCCCTACGGGACCACATCCAGACGATTTTCAGGACCGCTCTCCAAGCCTGCCGGCTCCTGGAGGAGGAATCTGAGCTGGAGGGGATTCGATTCAAAACCGATGAGGTCCTGGTGGTGGCCAATGACAGGCTTTTTGCACCCAATACCCCGGAGACCTTCCAGCAGCTTCAACCCGTCTTCAAGGAATTTTTCGAGCAGCTTTTTGACGGGAACGAATTCACTTTGAACCATCGAACCGATCCCAAAGAAAGGTTCTCCGTAACGGTTCAGTCCCCCCATTCGATGGATACCCAGGCCCTCCTCCAAAGACTCGCTTAAGCACGAAGCGCGCTCCAAGTTCCAGGTTCGAATGTGGGATCTCAGACAAATTCCAAATCCTAAATTCCAAATCCCAAACAAACTCCAAATTCTAAATTCCAAATTCTAAACCTCTGAGTGTGAGTTCATGGACTGTTGTAAACCGAATTTGTTTGTGATTTAGAACTTGGTATTTATGATTTGTTTATGATTTGTAATTTAGAATTTGGAATTTCAGCGGGTCAGCTGGTCAATCCTT
>JACZQQ010000204.1 GCA_022545645.1 Acidobacteriota bacterium
TATAGCAACCTGCGGTATTGGGTAACAGCGTGAACCTGTCTCGATCGATATAGTCCAGCAAGGATTCCTTGCTCTTATCCGTTAAGTTCACCCTTCTGACAGCGACGGTGACAACGTCCGCCCCACTGGCCTCCAAGGCCTGTCTCATTACCTCAAAGCTCTCGTATTTGCCTGTTCCGACGATCAATCGAGAGCGAAATTTCCGTCCGGCAATCACTAGATCATCAGACATTTCTCTTCCTCTCCTCCACCCACGAAATGGACGATTTCGATTCGATCTCCTGAGCCCAAAGTCTGTTCAGACCACCGATCCCGGCTAATAATTTGCCCGTTCACTTCCACTGCGACCTGCCTCCCCACGAGTTCCAAATCCTGGATCAGGTCGTCAACGGTCCATGTCGTCGACACCTGAGTTTGCTTTCCGTTCACGATTATCTCAGTTTTCTCGGCCATAGTGAAACATCAGTTTATTATATACGAGAGGGAGAACAGGACACAGGAGGAAGCTGAAGACTGACCGCAGACCACAGACCACAGACCACAGACCACAGCCGGCAGACCGGCTGAAATTCAAAATCCCAAATCCAAAATCCCAAACAAATTCAAAATCCGAAATTCAAAACGAATGTTTTTCTGCGCTCGAAGCGCGTACGACAGCACGACAGCACGAAGGCACGAAAGCTGGAACTTGGAACGCGGAACGCGGGCAAAGCCCGCCAGTTAGAAGAGGACCTTTAAGGCAAACTGGATCTCACGGGCATCGAAGGCTTGAGTGGATTTGCCGAAGCTGGAGCCATTCAGGTTGATATTGGGGAGATAAAGGTTCACACGGTTGAACAGATTGAAAAATTCAGCCCTGAACTGCAGCAGAGTGTCTTCAGACATCGGGAGTCGGAAATTCTTCAAGAGTGATAGATCCACGGTACGAAAGGCGGGTCCCGTGAAGGTGTTTTTACCCAGATTGCCACTGCTTCCGGCGGCGGGAGAAGGAAAATCACTGGTCTGGAATACACCATTGATAAACTCGGAGGTACTGGGAGTGTCACTGAAGGTATTCCCAAAGGAAGGCGTGTCGGGACGGTCCCCTTCTTGAGCGTCGGCATTGTAGTCCCCTGCCGGAAACCTGCCGCCGTTGACCACCCCAAAGGGCAATCCACTCTGAATGGCAAGGATTGCACCGAGCTGCCATCCACCCAGTATTTGGCCCAACGCTCCCGACTGATCCTTCATGAAGGGAATTTCCCACAGGAAGTTGGTTACGAAACGGTGGCGAATATCGAAGGCGGATCGTCCATAGTCCAGCCCAATGTTCAAGGGATCACTGAAATAGGTTCGGTAAGACTGTCCAACCAGGCCTCCTGAGTTCTCGCCAGCACCAAAGAAGTCGGACCCGTAGTCCAGAGCCTTTCCAAGGGTATAGGCAATCTGAAAGGCGAGTCCCTGGCTGAAGCGTTTGCTGAGCTGAGCATTAAAGCCGTGGTAGTTGGAGGTCACACGATTTTGTCTCAGGTTGAAACTATCAAATGAGGCGTTCAACCTGTTCTCACTCGTATCTCCGGCAAAGCGTCCCAGCGGGTCGGCATCCCCCAGAAGGTCTCCCGTGAATCGGTTGGGATCCCCGAAAAAGGGAAGCTTACGTCCCAGGGTTCCCTGATAATTGATCTCAACAACCGAATTCCAGCCAAGCTGCCGTTGAATACCCAGGTAAAGGTTCTGCATATAGGAATCCCTGATGCTCGGGTCCACGACACGCAGTCTTGTTCTCACACCCTGGATACCCCCGTTTTCATCCAGACCCAGATCAGCCCCGGGAATCACCGTGCCAATAAAACCCCCAAAGGGGTCATTGGGGTCGCTTCCCAGGAAGGGCTGGGGGACTTGGCCTCCGGAAAGTTTCACGTCGGCAAAGAAAGGCGGATTTCTTCGAGCATTGCCAATCACATTAAAAAAAAGTTTTTCGTAAGCCACCCCGTAGCCCCCTCGCAAAACGGTCTTGCCGTCCCCCAGGAAGTCCCAGGCGAATCCGAGGCGAGGAGCGAAGTTGTTCAAATCGCTCTTGTAGAGTTCATCCACCACCCCCACCCTGGCGTTGGCGATTCGCTCGAAATACCCTCCACTTTCGGGGTAGATGATATTCGCCAATCTTCCCTGTTCTTCCGTGATGGGTCGGAAGTAATCCCAGCGAATTCCCAGATTGAGTGTCAAGCGGGGATGAAACTTCCAGTCGTCCTGGATAAACCAACCCACTTCCGTGCTTCTCCAGGAACGTGGTGTATCGGTCAAGGCCCCCGTTAAGGGATCCACCCCGGCTTGAAGCATGAAAGGCGCATCGTTGGCGAAATCAAACACTCCCTGGTAGATGAAGAAGGGGCGCGATCTGTCGCCAAAATTGCCGTTTTCATGGAGTCTCCTCACATCGATGCCGGTACGGATCCAGTGGTTCCCCCTATTGATGGAGACGATGTCCTGCCACTGGAAGGTGTGGCGCTTGAAAAACTGAGGCACCACGAAGAGAGATCCGAAGGCAGCAGGAAAGCCATTCACCCCTCCAGCCCCCTGAACTCCCGCGGGACCGTCAATGATCATGGCGGGGACCTCCGGGTTGCTGCCAGGAACAAAGCCCGTTCTCAGGTAGAGGTAGCCAAAGCGAGCCTCATTGACCAGCGTCGGTGAAAATTCATGCACCAGGGTAAGATTGGCACTTTGATTCCTCCCGTCTTCGTCATCCCCGAAAGCGTTTCGGCTGGTGGCATCCGGAACCCGAAAATCGGTGGCAAAATAACGTCCGAAGAGGAGATCCCGGCCCTCGTTGAACACACTGTCCAGACGAAGGCTGAACTGATCGAAGTCATTGGCGGAACTGGCGTAAGTATCGACTTCTCCGAGCACGGGTAAGTCCGCCGGAGGCATGGCTGGATCTATGAAAGACACTGATGCAGGATCCAGGTCGGCAGTGGTCTGAATGTTTTGGGTGGGAGCAGGGGCAGGAAAACTCCCGAACAACTCAGCCGCAATACTGGAAGGGTTGTTTGTGATCACCCACTGACGAAACTCGGGAGTCTCCACCACGATGCGTTGGGACTCACCCCCTCTCCGCCTGAAGCCCTCGTAAGAGCCAAAAAAGAAGAGCCGGTCCTCGACCATGGGGCCACCGAAGGTGAATCCAAACTGATTTTGAATCAGCGGCGCCTTATCCTTCTTTCCGGTCGCAGGATCAAAAGGATCGAACACTTCCCCGGCATCCAGAGCCACGTTTCGGTGAAATTCCCACACACTGCCGTGAAACCGGTTGCTCCCCGACTTGGTCACCACATTGATCACGGAACCGGAATGAGTGCCGAATTCCGCTGAAAAATTATTGCGAATGACTCGAAATTCCTGGACCGTCTCCACCGTGGGAGTGACCACAGGAACCCCGCTCGCACTTTCGTCGTTATTGGTCTGCCCATCCAGTGTGAAATTATTGCCCCGAAACCGGCTACCGGCGGCGAAAAAGGCGCTGGGTGTTTCTGAGCTGGCGATGGAGGACATGGCCGGAACCACTCCCGGCTGCAATGTGGCCAGGGAATAAACGTTGCGACCGTTCAGAGGCAGGTCCCGAATGCGACGGTGATCCACCAGCGAAGAGAGCTGGGAGTCTTCGGTATCTAACAGGGTTCTCCGGTCGCTCACCACCACAATCTCGCTGATGGCCCCCAGGGAAAGGGGCAAATCAACGGTGCGAATCTCTCCGATGGTCAGCACCACTCCGAAGTTCACAAGGGTCTTGAACCCCGCCAACTTGGCTTCAACCTCATAACTGCCGGGCTGAAGGACCGGAACTCGGTAGATCCCGGAGTCGTTGGTGGTGGCCGTTCGAGCGGTGTTGGTGGCTTCATTACGAACCACCACTGAGACCCCAGGAAGCATTCCTCCGCTGCTGTCTGTGGCGACCCCCATGAGGGTGCCTGTACCCGTCTGGGCCCAAATCGGAACCACCCAAAGCAAAAGGATCAGTACGGACAAAGGCCAGACCACTACCCTCTGAGGTGCGAAATTCTTACTCATCAAGCTTCCTCTTGGCTTGGGTTAGTTTTCCACCTGCCCTGGCCCACCTCCAAGGAAACCCCCTCTGCTGTGAATCGCGACTCCTGCTCCAGCCTCCCTGTCGCCAGAGCAACCAGGGCCACCCGAGGCGCTCTTGGCATTTCCTTTGCATTGCCACAAACATCCGCTACACACACTGACGCTGAACACAATGATCGACGATTAAGTATCACAACCATATGACAAGCCCGACCCGACTGAGAACGCAGTCATCCCCTGCGCCAAAGTCCTTGAAAGCTTCAGAAAATTGGTGGGTTGATGGGAAGATGTTATGGCTCTCTCTCAATGTTCAGTCCCAGGTTTTTTGAGGCAAAGGCTTGCTCTTTCAGCACCTTTACGACTTGTCCCTCGATGTACACCGTCGAAATTCTATCAGTATGCAAAGGCCGGATCAGTGACGGACATCACCAAAACGGATTCCGGGCAGCACAGTCTGAAATCCCTCTCTCTCCTCCAGAAAGGGCGTTTTCCTGCCTCCTCTATCCCTCTATCCCTATAACCCTTATTATTGCAGTAAGTTAAATGGATCTGACTGCGATCTTTCAGGGTAACTTGACATCATTGAGAAGCGTTCAATAAGATTCGACTCTCTTCGCACAGAGTAGAAGCTGTTCTACACGGGGACCTTGCAGTGACATTGATTGTTTTTTACGGACTGGCGGCAACCGCTGTAACAGCTGCTATTCTGGTGGTTCTCATGAGCCGGGCTGTTTACAGTGCATTGGCTCTGATTGTCTGCTTTGGAGCCACAGCCGGGCTGTTCTTCCAACTCGGGGCACAGTTCATCGCGGCCGTCCAGGTCATCGTTTATGCGGGGGCCATCATGGTCCTCTTTCTCTTCGTG
>JACZQQ010000205.1 GCA_022545645.1 Acidobacteriota bacterium
GGCGCACGGCCGTGCGCCCTCTGATCGGTCGATCAACAGAGGTTTTTGGGCGGACGGCTGTGCGCCACTACAGGTGTTAATCAAGACGATGGGCAGCCCCAGGGAAATAGCTTACAGTTGCCGCGCGATGAGGCCGTGGAATTGCTCCACTTTTTCCGGTGGCTGAGGTTTGGTCAGATAGCTGATCACCACGAACAGCAGGACATTGATCAAAAAGGCGGTGGCCAGCCCAGGGAATCCTGGAACCGGATTGGGAAGAATCTTCAATTCCCAGACCAGCGTCAACACAATGCCCACACCTGGAGCCACAAGGGCGGCTTCTGTGGAGGCACGGGACCAGGTGACCGCTCCCAAAAGTGGAGTCAGAAGCTGTAGGGTGATCCCACCCCCGAAGATGGCCAAAGGGGTGATCAAAACAGGGTTCAGGAGCGCCAGCAGAACACCAACCGCGGCAAAAACCACCATGACAGCTCGATTGAGTTTGAGCTCGAGAGACTCATCCATCTCCGGCCAAATCACGGCCCGCCCCACATCCCGGACAACGGTTGCTGTCAAAGTATGAATATAGGTATCCGTGGTGGAGATGATGGCTGCCAAAATCGCAATCAAGAACAAGGCCGCTAGAAAAACCGGCAGTACCCTAAAGGCCAAAAGTGAAGAAATGAAATCGGGGTTTTCCACATTGGGATAAACGAATTGACCGTGACTCCCGATAAAGTAAGTCCCGATGACGTGGGAGACCAGCCAGAGTACCAGCATGAGGCTGCCAATCTTGGCGAAGTGGTTCTTGCTGCGAGCGGAGTACATGCGAATCCACGCCGAAGGGGAAAAGACCATGGGGCCCACGCTCAGGCCAATGGCAATGCCCAAAATATAGGAGGGAGTAAAAACGCCGACCACCCCCGGGATGGCGATAAATTTGTCCCTCAACTCTCCCAAGCCGGCCACCACTGCCCCGGGTCCCCCGGAAACGATGATGATGGTGACGCCAAAGAGGAAAAGCAAAGAGAGAATCAAAAAGCCGTTGAAACAATCAAGCCAGGCAATCCCGCGCAGGCCTGCCATGGCCACATGGACCATGACCACCACAGCAATGATCACGCTTCCCAGTTCCAAAGGGATGACATTTCCAGAAAGAACATTCAGCAGGATCCCTCCGGCCAGAAGCTGGGCCACGATATAAGCCAGGTTGAAGAGCAGGCTGGCGACGACGGTGTAGATTCGAACGGTATCCGATTGGTAGTACTCACCCAGCAGGTCACCCGGCGTGGTGAAATTATAGTGATTTCCGAGTATCCAGATGCGGGGACCAAAGTAGGACAGCAGCATGATGGCGATGGTATGACCGGTCAATACCGCCACCAAAAAGGGGACACCCACCGTGTAGACGGCCCCGGGTATTCCCGCCATTCCCACGCCGCTCAGGACCGAGGCATACATAGTGAAGGTCACCACCAGCCACCCCAAGCTTCGGGAGGCTACGACGTAGTCACCCACATCTTCGCTGAGCCGCCGTTTCGCCCAGTAGGAAATGAGAACAAATATGACGAAGTATCCGAGCAGGCTGGCAAGAATGAGTGGGTAGTGAGAGAGAACAATCTCATTGATTTCGGGAGGAAGTAAGTTCATGGGCTAATGCATGTAAAAGAAGCATGCGAAGAGCGCAGGAATATCGAGACTTTCGATCTCCCCATCTGTGGTTGTCAGCTCGACGCGTTCAGGCGGATCGCCCGTGGTAAAAGCCTCAGACCTGTTTTCCAGCACAATGGTGTGCAGGGTAGGAGCTTCTGGCGAGATCATGAAGATCAGATTGACCAACGTCCCGGCAGGGATGGCTTCCCCTGCTTTGCTCACAATCACCACCTCCAGGATCGAGTTCTCAGTGTCTTGATCATCGTTCCTGACCTGGGCACTCAGCTCAGCATCGATCGACTTGATGGGCAGACCTCCGCGCGCCTCTTTAAATGAAAGGATCTCGCGGGGAAAGGTGATCTCGGTGATGATCTTTCCGATTTCAACTTCGCCTGAAGTGCTGAACATAATGGCTATAAAGGCCACATCCCCCGGGACCGACTGGTCAAATCCCAGGTTCAAGCGATGGGCTGTGCCGCTTTCCTGCTGAACAGCGAGTAGCGTAGGGACTGAGAGAGGGAGTACCATCAAGAGAGCGGCCAGCCCGACCCACATTTGGCAAAGTCTGTCCCCTCTTGGTCTTCCTCCCATGGCCACTACGATGTGCAGATTTCTCGCTGACTGATTTTTGAGCTAGTTGGTGAGTACAGCGTCTTTAATATAATCGGGAGACCTGAAAAGATCGGGATCAACCGGCCCGAAATCGGGGTTGGCGTAGACCACCTGTCCCCCCAACACGGTCAATAACACCTGGATGTCGGCGATTTGCTTTTCAGGAACACTGAAATAGTCCTGATCGATCACAATAAAATCCGCCCACTTCCCCTCTTCCAGGGAACCGATCTTATTCTCTTGGACCATATAGTAAGCGGGCCAGATCGTCGCCATCCTCAAAGCTGTATTGCGATCCACTGCCTGCTCGGGTGAGAAAATCGCGCACTTCTCTACCCCCACTTCTCCCTGCTCGGGCAGCCGGGCCGTAAAACAGGTCTCGCGCGTAATATATCTTTTCAAAGCAACAAAGGGCCTGCCGATTTCAGACATTACCGTGATGATTCCATAGTCAAGGAAACTCTTGACCGGCTGATGCCACTTCAAGTACTCCTCACCAAAGTTTTGCGGAATATTGGCGGCCTTGCTCTTGTCGATATTACGGGCAAAGTAACCCGGGGTGTTGGCCATGATAATTCCATACTTTTTAAGCTTGGGATACTGATCCGGCCTCACCAGGGCAAGATGCTCCATGGTCAACCTTTTCTCGCGAATATCTTCATCGGTCAGATTTCTTTCCTTCTGGACTTCTTCGATGATCTCCAGCAAGAGATCGATGGTTCGATCTCCCGCCCCGTGATACTCCACGCCACGTCCATAGGCGATCTGGTCCTTGACGGTCGCTCTGATCACGGGATGAAGCAGGCGACACAGCTCAATGTTTGCCTTACGGTAATGCTCTCTGAGCGCAGGATTGATGATCGGAAGAGTCGTACACAGCCCCGTGGTCGGCGACTCAACGACCTCCTCCCCGTTGCCCAGACCCCAAACATACTTGCTTCCCACCCCCACAAAATTGGGAAAGCGTTTGTAAAAACCTGCTGGATTGTAATAGGAGCCGTCACTGAAGAACCAACCGAACCGGAGGGGCATTTCGTTTTTCTGATCCAGGATGAAGAGTGCATTCAAGGGCGTCCTCAAGATTCGCGTTCCCACCGTTGTAATACCCCGCGGAGGTGCAGCATTGATCAGGTAGTGTTTGATCGATTCTGCATATTCTTTGTCCCGACCCTTCAGGATGATGTCTTTAACGATGATATTGACCAGATTAACCCCATCTCCTTTGATATCGTTGTCGCTAAACTGCTTAAAGACGGGGAGCTCCTCTTCGATAATTTCCCTGGCCTTGCTGCTAAAGAGAATTTGACTGTAGGCACCCGTCCCGCTTTCGTTGAGCATGATGGCGTGACCCGGAGCCCAACGGTCCAGGTCGGCACGGGTAATTTCTTCATACAAAATCAACTCCCGGGCGGCCCAACCCATGGGGTTAATGATGATCCACTCACCCGGCTTGACCTCCTGAGCCCTTTTCTGGATCGCCTCGATGATCCCTCGTGTGATCTCTTCCTTGTCTTGACTGGGAGGTACCCGGACTCCCTTCACTTCGGGAAAGTCTTCAGCTCGATAGCCCGTTAAATGTCGATGGGGATCCACGATTCCGGGAAGCACCGTTCTTCCTTTCACGTCCACCCGCTTGGTCTGGGGTCCCGCTAACCTGAGGATGTCTTCATTGCTTCCCAGGGCCACCAGTGTGTCGCCTCTGACCGCCATCGCTTCAACAAAAGTCATATTTTCATCCACGGTAGCGATCTTTCCGTTGAAAACAATCAAGTCGGGTGCTTGGGCCATTGACGGAGCCGTGAACTGGGCCAAAATTAACCCGAGGAGCACCAGCCCGAAGGGCCCTGCCTTAGTGAAACTGTTCCGGTTGCTTGAGAGGATTTCCCGCATATTCCCTCCTTGTTGGTTTCTTCTCTAAGAGCAAATTGAGATGACCCGGAGTTTACCTTCGTCGCAAACTTTAGGCAAGATCATAGGATGGCCCGCAGGCTAAAGCCTGGGGCTCTAACAGAGGAAATGCGGGGACAGACTACTCATTGCCCAATTAAAAAATTGGGCAATGAGTAGTCTGTCTCCGCTTCGAAATCACACTCGCTTGAGTGCCTGCAAGACCTGCTCCGGTGTCATGGGCAGACGTCGTATCCGAGCACCGGTCGCGTTGAAGATGGCGTTGGCGACGGCCGGTGCGGCTGGTGGCAGCCCTGGTTCACCGCAGCCTCCAATGGTGTCCTCGCTGTCCACGATGTGCACCTCCACAGGGAACGACTCGCTCATGCGCAGGAGATGGTAGTCGAAGAAATTGACCGATTTGACCCCGCCATCGGCGAATTGAACCTTCTCCTTGAAAGCCGCACTCAGGCCCATGGTGATGGCACCCATCATCTGAGCGTGAATGGTGTCGGGATTCACGTGAGGACCGCAATCAATGGCACACACCACCCGATGAATTTTGACCTTTCCGGTCCTTCGGTCCACGGAAACCTCAGCCACCTGGGCCACATAACTTCGATAGGAGTAGTACCCGGCAATGCCGCGTCCCTCAGCCCCGGCCAAAGGCTTTCCCCAACCGGCCTTGTCGGCCACCAACTCGAGGACGCCATGTAATCTTGGGTTCTCCTTGAGATGTTGGAGGCGAAATTCCAGGGGGTCCTTGCCAGCGGCATGGGCCAGTTCATCCAT
>JACZQQ010000206.1 GCA_022545645.1 Acidobacteriota bacterium
GTCTTCTTATCTTCTACGCTCGCGTTCCAGGTTTCAAGTTCCAAGTTCCAGGTCAGGTTTTGAATTTGGAATTTGTTTGGGATTTGGAATTTGGGATTTGGAATTTCCGCTGACCGCGGTTAGCGGCCTGCGGTCTTTTTTCTTCCCACTTCTTCCTCTATGATAAAGGGACCATGAACAAGCTTTATTTTCAGGAGTTGGAAACCCCGCTCGGTACCTTGTGGGTGGTGGGAAGTTCCAAGGGGATCTGCCGGATCTGCTTTTCCGCCCAGTCTTTCAAGGACTCGTCTCCCTGGTTCAAGCGCCACTTCTCCTGCCTGCCTGAAAAGGGTTGGCAGCCGCCCCTTCGTGAGGCCATCGAGCAACTTACCGAATACTTCGAAGGGAAAAGACGTGATTTTGACCTCCCCTTGGATCTCCGGGGAACGCCTTTTCAAGTGGGGATGTGGAGGCAGCTGCTCAAAATACCTTACGGTTCGACGGCCAGCTACGGGGAAGTTGCCCTCCGAATGGGAAATCCCCGTGCCAGCCGGGCTGTGGGTTCTGCCGCGGGAAACAATCCCGTCTCGATTGTCGTCCCCTGCCATCGCCTTATTGGTCAGGACGGCTCGCTGGTGGGCTTTGGCGGTGGCCTGGCTATTAAAGAGAAATTACTGGGCTCCGAAAGCGGGCAGGCAGCCCTCTAGAGGGAAACCCTCCAGCCGGGCTTTTACATATTCCCGGCTAATAGCTCCAGAGGAGAGAAATTATGGCAGCCGAGGTCCAGGCAAAACTCAAGGGTGGGGAATTCCTGATCACCGCAAGTGATCCTCAGGATGTGTTCACTCCCGAGGATTTCACCGAGGAGCATCAGATGATTGCCCAGACCGCCCAGCAATTTATGGAGCAGGAAGTCCTGCCCCAATGCGAGCAGCTCGAACATCAGGATCTGGACCTGACCGTTGCACTGCTGCGCAAAGCCGCTGCCGAGCTGGATCTTCTGGCCATCGATGTACCGGAGAAATATGAAGGGTTGGGACTGGATAAACCCAGCTCCACCATTGTTGCTGAGAAATTGTCCCGGGTGGGATCCTTTGCCATTTCCTACGGGGCTCACTGTGGCATCGGCACCCTTCCCATTGTCTATTTCGGAACCGAAGCACAGAAACAACAATATCTTCCCAAGCTGGCCAAGGGGGAGCTCCTGGCCGCCTACGCCCTGACTGAGGCCACCTCAGGATCGGATGCCCTGGCCGCCAAGAGCACGGCTGTTCTCAGCGAGGATAAAAAGAGCTGGGTTCTCAACGGTGAAAAGTTGTGGATCACCAATGCCGGATTCGCCGATCTCTTTATCGTTTTTGCCAAGGTCGACGGGAAGGATTTCAGTGCCTTTATCGTGGAGCGGAAGTTCGAGGGTGTCAAGCTGGGGGCCGAGGAGAAGAAGATGGGAATCAAGGGTTCCTCCACCCGGATCCTGTCATTGGAAGAGGCTCGGGTACCGGTTGAAAATCTCCTGGGAGAGCAGGGGAAGGGACACAAGATTGCCTTGAACATTCTAAATATCGGCCGCTATAAGCTGGGCGCCGGATGTGTGGGTGCGGCCAAGGCCGCCATTGGCGATAGCCTCAGCTATGCGACGGAACGCCAGCAGTTTGGGCGTCCCATCGCCGAATTTGGGGCCATTCAGGAGAAGCTGGCCGAGATGGCGATCCGGACCTGGATTGCAGAGAGCATGGCCTATCGCACGGTCGGTCTCATCGACGCCAGGCTCCGGGAAGTGGACGCGGACGATCCCGGACAGGCTCTCAAGGCCATCGAGGAGTACGCCGTGGAGTGTTCCATCGTCAAAGTGTGGTGCACCGAAATGCTGGACTTTGTGGTGGATGAGGCCGTTCAAATCTTTGGCGGCAACGGCTACAGCCAGGAATACCCGGTGGAGCGCTATTATCGAGATTCCCGGATCAACCGGATCTTTGAAGGGACCAATGAAATCAATCGTCTTCTCATTACCGGAATGCTGCTGCGGCGTGCCATGAAAGGGGAACTGGCCCTCATGCAGGCGACCGAGCAGATCTTCTCGGAACTCACTTCTTTTCCTGAAGAGCTGGATCCGGAAGAGAGGTTGGCCGAAGAGAAGCGAATCGTGGAGAACGCCAAAAAAGCCACTTTGATGGTGGCGGGTCTGGCCTCCCAAAAATACGGGGAGGCCTTAACCGACGAGCAGGAGATTGTCATGGCGGCGGCAGACATGATCATGGAAGTCCATGGGATGGAAAGCGGTCTGCTCAGGGTTTTAAAGATTGCTCAGAAGGGGTCGAAGGACCTGGAGCTGTATGAAAAGCTCATTCGCTGTTACATCCATGATGCCATCGACAAGATCAGTCTCTCGGGGAAAAAGATTCTGGGGTCGGTTTCCGAGGGAGACGAGCAGCGCACCTATCTGGCCGCTTTGCGAAAATTTTGCAAACACTCCTTGCTGAACTCCATTCCCATGCGACGGGATATTGCCGGCGCCCTCCTGAAGGCCCAGGAATACAACCTTTAGGCCGGCGAGCAAGCAGGCTACAGCCCACGGGCCATTGGCTTTTTGAAGAAGGCAATAGGGTCGTGAAGACAGATTCGATTCCGCTGCACCCCTATTCCTACACCAGGTAAGAAGGCCACACAGGGCTGATACAATCAAGGCTGCCCTCTCCTATGGATAAGTTTGTCGAAAAAGAACTCAACGGCTGGGGACGTTATCGGGGTAGTCGCAGCCATATTTATCGCCCAGAGAAGGTCAATGGCATCGCGGCTGCCATTCGGAGTGGCAAGGAGAGTTCCTACATTGGACGCGGTCTGGGGCGAAGCTACGGTGATGCGGCTCTGAACCAGGACGGGGGTGTTGTCCTAACCGAACGGATCAATCGTTTCCTGAGCTTTGAACCCAACACCGGGGTGGTGAGCTGTGAAGCCGGTGTCACCCTCGAGGAGATCCTGAAAGTCTTCGTTCCGCGGGGCTGGTTCTTGCCCGTCACTCCTGGCACCAAGTTTGTCACCATGGGAGGCGCGGTTGCCTGTGATGTTCACGGCAAGAATCATCACAGGGACGGCTCACTCTCTAACTTTGTTCTCGACCTGAAGCTCCTGCTGGCCGATGGTCAGCAGATTCGTGCTTCCAGAGACGAGAACTCCGATCTCTTTTGGGCAACCGTGGGTGGTATGGGACTTACGGGAATGATTCTCAGTGTGACCTTCAAGTTACGTCGAATCGAGACCGCCTTTATTCGTGTGAATTATCAGCGCACCCGGAACCTGGACGAAACCATGCGCCTGCTCGAAGAGGAGGATCAAGATTACAACTATTCAGTGGCCTGGGTGGACGGGCTAGCGGTTGGAGGTTCTCTGGGTCGCAGTATTCTGATTCGTGGGAATCACGCAACGGTTGATGATCTTTCCCCTCAGCAGGCCACCCAACCGCTGGAGTTTGCCCATCGTCGTACCTGGACTGTTCCGCCTCAAGTCCCCAACTTCGTTTTGGATCGGTTTTCGATTCGAGCCTTTAACAGTCTTTATTATCGACGTTTTCGCCAGCACCCGGTGAACAGCATCATCGATTACGATCGTTTTTTTTACCCCTTGGATTCCCTCCGCGAGTGGAATCGTCTGTATGGTAAACGTGGATTCATTCAGTACCAGTGTGTCTTTCCTCCCGATACCAGCCGGGCTGCCCTGGTGGAAGTTCTCAGTCGTCTCAGCAAAGGGAAAATTCCCCTCTGTTTGGTTGTGCTGAAGCGATTTGGAGCTGAGACCGGATTACTCTCGTTTCCCATGCCTGGTTACACTCTGGCACTGGATATGCCCATGCTGGGCACTCCGTTGTTGAGCGTGCTTCACGAATTGGACCAGTGGGTCATCCGACAGGGAGGACGCGTCTATCTGGCCAAGGATGCCTGTCTCTCAGCAGAGGCCTTTAAGGAGATGTATCCGCGTTTTGGCCAGTGGCAACGGATGAAGACAGAGATGGATCCGCAGAATCTGTTTTCCTCGGACCTTTCAAGGAGACTGCGGATCACGGGAGTGGATGATTGAAACAGGTCTTGATTTTAGGCGCCACCTCCAGCATTGCGCGAGCCATCGCTTCGGAATTCGCTCGAGAGGGCGTCAACCTCTTTCTAGGCGGTCGTGACTTGGCGGAGCTGGAACACATGGCTGCCGATCTTGATATCCGCCACGGTATTCAGGCCCACTATGGGAGCGTGGATGCCGAGGATTTTGCCGCTCATAAGGACTTCCTCGAGAACGCCACTCGCACACTTGGAGAAATCGATGGTGTCGTCTTTGCCATAGGGTATCTGGGAGAGCAGCCGAGAGAAAGTGCTGACCCGGCAGCGGCCCTGAAGATCATGAACATCAATCTCAGCGCCGCGATATCGCTTCTTGCACCCATAGCGAATATTCTGGAAGAGCAAGGGCATGGCTTTATCATGGGTCTTTCCTCCGTAGCCGGAGACCGAGCCCGTCCAAGTAATTATGTCTATGGTACGGCTAAAGGAGGATTAACTCTCTATCTCGACGGCCTAAGGAATCGCCTGGATCGTCAAGGGGTGAAGGTCATTACCTTGAAGTTGGGGTTTGTAGATACGGAAATGACCTACGGGAAAAGGGGTCTGTTCCTGGTGGCTTCTCCTGAACAGGTGGCGAAGTCAGCCTGCCAGACACTGCAAAAGCCATCCGGAGTCTATTATATACCGCGCTTCTGGCGGATGATTATGCTGGTCATTCGGTTGATTCCAGACTCCGTCTTCAAACGACTCAACCTTTGAGTAACACTTTGCATGGATTGAACCATTGAGCAAACGGATGAACGAATGGATTCGCCTCCTGCGGCCCTATCAGTGGGTCAAGAACGGCTTTGTGTTTGCCGGTTTCTTGTTTGTCGAAGGTTGGCATGATC
>JACZQQ010000033.1 GCA_022545645.1 Acidobacteriota bacterium
CCATGCTGGACCCACACACCACCAAGATCAGGCTTCTGATGAACATCAACTCCTCCGCAAGCGCAATTATATACCCACCCGATGATGAGCCTGTACACGCTCGCTCAAACTAAGCAGTTCTGAGCGCTAGTGTCTCGTCCCATGGTATTCATGGGACGAGACACTTACCTTGTCAGTACCCAATAGTAAGATCTATAAGTCCTATGGCAGAAGGAGTTCAACCGAGGAAAGCTCGCACGGTTGCGATCGCCAGCGGCAAGGGTGGCGTTGGCAAGACGGTGATTACCGCCAATCTCTCTCTCAGCCTGGCCCAACAGTTCGGCACAAGAAACCGCCCTGTTGTCGCCATTGATCTCGATTTAGGCTGCGGAAACCTGAATTCCTGTCTCGGTGTCCGTTCTCCTAATGGGACAATCAACAGCTTCCTTTCCAGGAAGGTACCCTCCCTTCGGCACATCCTGACCCCGACCCCACAGAAGCACTTGCACATGATCTGTTCTTCCTACAGTGGTTCGCCCGAGATGGCCCTCACCGACAGTTTAAAAAAGACACTCTTGGATGAAGCCAGCGCCCTGGAAGCAAGTTGGGTTTTGATGGACCTGGGAGCCGGGACTTCGGGGGATGTCTTGGATCTTTTTTTGGGAGCCACGGAAAAAATCATCGTCATCACCCCTGAAGCACTTTCTCTTCACAACGCCTTCCTTTTTCTGAAAACATTGATTCTTCACTATCTCTGGCGTGAACTTGGCAAAGAAGGTCTCCTCTCTTCGGTGAAACCCACCTGGCAGAAACTGATCGATGATCGACAGGACATCAGCATTCCCGAGCTGATCGATGGCATCAGGGATTGGGACCGCTACGCGGCCTATGTTTTGACCGGTCTGATCGACGATCTCAAGATTAAGTTCCTGGTTAACCAGTACCGAGGGAGCTCAGAAAACTCACATCTCAAGAATTTCCATCACCTACTGTTCAAATACCTATGCGTGCGGACCAACATCAGCTACCTCGGCTTTGTGTACTTCGACGAGGGAGTCCGAAAGTCGGTCCAGGCGATTAAGCCCTTCTTGCTGGACTCCCCGGAGAATCAGGCAGCCCAAGATCTCAGGGAGTTGGCTAAGCGTCTGGCCGAAGATGAAGAGATGGATTCCACCCCTCCTTTGCACCTTCCCGAAGAAACCGAGCCCCTCTCGTCCGAATACCCGCAGGATTCGGTGGTCAACGGTTTTATCGGATGGGCTGGGGATCCGGTTCATCGGCCGGAAAACGGCACAGGGACCGAAGTCACCGATCTGGCTGAGGATCCGGCTGAAGAAGAAGAGCTGGATGCCACCACCCCTTTGCATGTCCATGAAGAAGTGGGGCCGCTTTCGACCGACCTCTCCTCGGATCGGGTAAGCGAAGATCTCATCGAGCTCGCTAAGAACCTTGATCAGAAGCTGCATAACGGCGCAAGCATCGACACTACGGCCTTGGCTGAGGGTCCGGGTCGGCGAAATGGCGCAGGCATCGAAGTCACCGACCTGGCTGAAGATCTGATCCAGGAAGAAGAATTGGATACTTCCTCTCCTTTGCACTTCCATGAAGAGGTGGGGCCACTTTCGAGCGATCTCCCTTCCGATCAGACCGGCACCGATCTCACCCCTGTAACGGAGCCATTGGAAGAAGAAGAAGAAGAAGAGGAAGAGGCCTCTGCTTCCTTCCTTTCGGAAGATTTGGAGGCCCTCGTCTCCGAATTTCCCCAGGATTTAGCGGCCAAAGACATCCTGGAGTTGGCGAAGCACATGGCGGAGACACAAGATAGCTCAGTCGAAGACATCCTGGCCTTGGCTGAGCGCTTGGCCAGAAAAGAGGCTTCTTAAGCCGCCACGATCTCAAAAAATATTACTGCTCATAGGGGATAATCCAAGCATCCCGTACCAGCCTCGGGAACCTCCTGCGCAGGTTTGACCCTAACTCCCTCGCTTCCTCTCGAGTGGGAAACTGCCCTACGCGAACTCGAAAGTAAGAAGTGGATTCTGTCCCCTCGGGCTCGAAGATGTTAGCTACATACCCCTCGTTTTGCAGTACGGCCAACAACTCTTCGGCTTGCAGGCGTGTTCGGAAAGCCGCGATTTGCACGGTAAATTCCACAGTCTCACTCCCAGGAAAACCAGGCTGGTCTCTCGGTACGGGTCCTATAGGGAGTGGTGACCGCTCGACGGGAATCCTAGGTGAGTCGATGTCCATCACCTTCTCCGGAGTGGGTAACACGGGCTCAGGCAGCTCGGAGAACTCCCGGGGCTCCTCCAGCTCCACATACTCTCCCGTCCTCCTTTTGAGGAGGCGGAGCTCGCTCAGAGACTGAGCGACGTGAGGATGGTCCGCTCCCAACTCCTTTTCCCCGATCAATAGGGCACGTTCATAGAGTCGGACCGCCTCCTCATATTCGCCGGTCATATTGTGCAGCCTGCCCAGTTCAGTAAGAGTTCGGGCGACCTCGATGTGCTCCGGTCCCAGAGCGTTCTCTCGAATTGCCAGCGACCTTTCGAAATGCTTCCGTGCCTGTGCATAGTCGCCTGTGTCTCGAAGCAATGTTCCAAGCCGCTCAAGTGCCGGGGTCACCTCTACGTGATCGGCTCCCAAGGTTTCTTCGCGGATGGCGAGAGCCTCTCGGCTCAGAAGGAGCGCTTCTGTATATTGACGCTGAGTGCCATAGAGAAAGGACAACTCGAGGAGACCGTCGACCATCTCCAAACGGCTCTCATCCCCAGCATTTTTCATGATCGTAAGTGCCTTCTCCAGCAGCGGCTGAGCTTGCTCATAGAGACCGAGAGAGCTGTAGACCCGGCCCAAGGTTTGCATCATCTGAGCCCGCATTAGGGGTTGATTGGGTAATTCTCGCTCGATCGTCTCCACGCCCCTATCGAGAATCTCCCTTGCCGTGATCGTGTTTCCCCGTTCCTCGCTGGGATCCGGCACCTCAAACAAACGGACCAGAAAATCCGACATCTGACGGGCATCTTCGACTTTTTGGCGAATCTCTCGTTCCGATTGAACCGCGCGAATCAGTCCAATACTGGTCCCGGCAATCCCAACAAAGAGGGCCAAAACCACTAAAACCCCTACCTTCACCTCGCCTCTGCTCCCTTCGCCGAGCTTCTCCACCATCTGCCCCCTGATGGTAGACCTCCAAGAGGTTTATGGCAATTTGAAAAGGGAGCAGTTGGCCGAATTTCCCGTTTCTGTCACAGCAAGGCAGTATAGTCGCTGTTCGGCGGACTGGAGGTTCCTTATGGTGGCAAAGGCGATTCGTCTCTTTTCCGAGAGAGTGGTGTCTGAGAAGTGCGTCCCTGTTGAGCTTCCCACAGGCCTCAGAGAACGAATCTCGATCATTCTTGAGGAGTTCAACTTCCCCATTGAGAGACCTGGGAACCCGTCGGATAGCTGGGTCCTCGAAGTAACCGACGTGTTGACCGAGGTCACTGTTGGGTTGGAGGAAATCTATGGTGTGGAGCAGCTTTGGGCATTTGACGACAACGGGGATCCGCTATCCGTAGAGTTGGAAGAGTTTGTCCAAAGAACTGAGCCTGCACAGATATTTGATGTCCTGGAGCTCTTCTACCACTGCTCAGAGAATCACCATAAACTGGACTTTCAACGAACACTCAACAGTGCACTCCAGGAATACCAATCGGATCGACGAATGAAGGATGGCCGCTTTTCCGGAAACGCAGCTCATGTCCCTGCCAGGCCGATCACGGCTCCGTCAAATGACTTTCTGAAGGGTGAGAGCCGTTTGGTGGCAGCCCTGGATCAATTCCATGAAGCGCAAAACGACCTGGAATTGGGAGACTACAAGGCTGCTATTGACCATACTTGTACCAGTCTCGAAGGCATTTTGAAATCGTCTTTTGAGTCGGACGGGTCGCAGACAGAATCCTTGATGGGGTCACTGGACGGCCATGGCTCCTCATCGAACTTGGCGGACAGCGTAGGCCGTGCTTTTGGGGAACAGGTGTTGAAATCTCTGTCCTTTCTTAGCGACACCCTGGGGAGAGACACTCCCTCAAGTGAGATGATCAACATGTCCAAGGTCTATGCAGAGCTGGCGGTCCATCTATCGGGATCATTCCTCCTGTTTGCCACCAACTTGACCCTCCAAGAGCGTCCAGCTGGGAAAGTGCCTGCCTCGAAGAAGGTCAAGCGACTCCAAGTGGTATCCGAAGCCAGTTAGAGAGTTCGGGGACAGGCCCCGAATTCGGGGAGAGTTCTTGGGCCTGTCCCCGAACTCTCAGTGGGCAGTCTGCATATACCAGTCGTGTACGAGCCGAGAGATTTCCTCAATCGAGAGCACACCCTGTGCCACCCAACTCTCTACGGGCGGGATAGCGGCCATAACAATTTCATCCTCGCTGAGAATGGGGCGCTTGTCGATTAAGCCACTCTTCACAAAGCGATTCTCCAGCTCTTCCACGTCAACCGCTGTGAGGTGCTGAGTCCGGCTGTCTCGGCCTTCGCGAAGCACGGAAAGAAATCGCCGAATGTCGCCCTTCATCTCTTCGAACAGGGAATTCAGGCTTTCGAGGTGAGGATCACTGATACCCGCAGCCGCCCAAACACTCGCTTTATTCTGTTGATGGCGACCGATCCGCCAGCTCTGTGAGAAGGCCTTCATCAAATCGATGCGGGCCAAGAGACGCTCCACTTTGTGCTCACTGATGATTCTGTGCCCACCCCCATCAACCAGGGCTTGCCACTGCCCAACCGTTTCCGCAGATGCCTTAAGAAGGGCATACAAAGTTCCTAAATCGTCACGCAGAAGGTAAAACAGATGAACGCTGGTAACGGAGATTCTGAAATCCAGGGAAGGAACCTGTAACAAAGCACCATATTTATCTGCGGAGCGTCCTTCCGGAGAAGGAACCTCGCGCACAGCCAGTCCCGTGACTGTCTCGATCGGGGAGGTGGTTTTGGCCATACCTCGAATTTGCCCGAGATCGATGGGGGCTTCCAGCTTCACCCCCTTTTTCATCAAGGTTTGACTCCAGCGGACCGCATCGGACGGATTAGCCGTTAAATAGACAATCTGCCGTTCTTGCTCGACGGCCAGGACATTGAGACTCTCGACGATGGCCTGGAATCGGGATGGATCTGAGGTCGTCAGAACATCATCCAAAAAGATGGGCACCTTAATGCCACGTTCGATTTGACCGGCAAAGGCCAGCCGTACCGCCAACAGAAGCTGGATTCGCGTGCCATCGGAAAGCTCTGAAAGACCTTTTCCAATTTGGCTGAAAACCTCGAATACCCGAAAACCGGGAGAGTCGGATCTCTCATCCACAATGAGGTTATATTTGTGGTGGGTGAATTTGGCAAACAGTTCTGCAGCACACCTCAGAACCTTTGGACAACTCTGTTTGTCATGCCGGGCACGCACTCGTTCCAAAAGAAACCTTCCGGCCACTTTGTGAAGGTTCTCCTGACGTCGCTCTTCCAGCAGTTGTTCCCCCTCGGAAAGGTCGGCCAGGGCTTGTTCCAAACTGTCCTGCTTCCCGGCTTGGCGGATACTGGCTTGAATACCGCCGATCTCTCCCATCACATCCCCGAGCTTCGCCACGGATTGCTCACAAATCCTGACACGGCTACCCGCTTCTTTGAAGGTTAGCTCAAGGAGATCCTGACGGGTTTTCAGCTTCTTCTCGTACTCCCGGATGTTCTGCTCGCAGTGGTTGCCCTCATTCACCAGATTTCGATATTCATCCAGCCAATCCAAATACTGATAGAGGGCTCCTTGATCGCCGACTTGAAGCCCCGTCTTGTTCCAAAACCTTCTGATTCGCTCCTCTTGTTTCTTGATTCTGGACTTCACTTCATCGTGCCGTACCGATTCCCTCTCAAGGATCCGTGTGGCGTTCTCAAGCCGGGCACTCCTCACCTTCAAGTCTTCAAGTCGCCCCCGGGCGGCAGCCGCATCCTGCACATCCGGCTCACCTTGCCGCTTGAAGAAGGTATTCAAATCCTCCAAGCCCTCCTGGACCATCTCTTCCAGCCGACTCAACTGGGCCTTCAACCCGGCAAGTTTTTCACCAGCCTCTTCCCATTTGAGGATCCGATTGGCATACAGGAACAGTTGAAGATCTCCCCCCGGATCGACTTGCAATTGCAAGCACAGGCTCGCTCTCTTCTCATCCACCTGCAGTTCTTTTTGTGCAAGGCTCTCTTCGCGGGCCTTGAGCTCGTCCAACAAAGTCGCCCTTCGTTCTAGCTCTACGGCCTCCTTCCACTGCTCTTCCAGCTCTTTCAGATAGCTGTCCACTGACTCCAGGGACCAGTCGAAAATCGGTTTGAGACGCAGTTTGCCGTACTGCCTTTGGCACTGTTGTGCGGCAAGGTCTCGATTGCGTTCATACAGACAGATGACCCCCAGCATACCGATTCCTACACCGGCCAGGACAAACCCCGACCAATGGGCAAACCAACCCAGGTCCACCCCAAGAATGAGGGCTATCACCCCCAGCCAGGAAAGGTTTCTGATGACCTTGTGCCCTGTAGAGTAGGCTTTTCTGGCCCGCCAGTTTCGAAGAGCCTCCATACCCCACTCCAGAGTCGCCTTGGATTTGCCCTTCTGTCCCTCTTGCCAATAATTTCGATCCGTGTCGATTCGGATCCTCTCCTGCCGAACCGCTTCCGCCTCGCGCAAGAAACCCTCCAAATCGCCCAAAACTTCCCGGTCCAAAGGGATCAGGCCTTGGGGAGCGGGTTCTGGAGCAAGATGTTCGACACTTCCCGCTAAAGCTCCCTGGGCAACCGTGACCTCGCCTCGTTTCTCCTCGACCTTGATCTCCACTCGTTGCAAGCTGCCTGCTCGCTCGACCCAAGGGCTCAGCTCTCCATCTCCAATCGGGCCATGAGGCAATCGACAAGATTGGATGACCGTCCGTGCCGCCTGAATGGCCTTTTCGCAGTCGGGCAACGGGGAACGGAACTGGGCATAATCCGTCTTGAGTGCCTCCAGATCCCTTTTCTCATGACCTTGAAGTTGCCCCATTTCTTTAGGGAATTCTGCAAGTGCTGCCCTGACCTGGCGCAGATGCTGTCGTTCTTTCGCCAGATCTCGAGCCGTCTTCAAGAGATCCAGCTCCGCCTGCGAGGCATGAACTCTGTCTCGCTCTGCATAGACTGCAGGAAGGCGATCCTCCTCCCTGGCCAGTTGTCGCTGCGCCCTCTGAATACCGGCTACCGTCTTCCTGAGGTCGCGAACGATTTTTCTCTCCGCCTGGCCATTTTTCGAGCTTACGGTGAGCTGTTCCCCGATGGCGGTCAGATCGTACCTGCCGGACATCTGGCGGTAAATTTCCGCAGCGATATCAGCATCTGTGGAAGATCCATTGTCCAGGAGCAAATCCCCTAAACCCAAGGTAAAACAACGTGCAAAACGTTCATCGGGCAACAGAGGGGGAGGTGTTTTTTTCCCATCGCGCCGCCAGATGACCTTTGCCTTTTCTCGGGTCGCCGTCAGAGTCTCACCCACTTCAGTCCACTGGCTTTCAATACTGATGGACTCATCGGTTTCGGTCCCAGGCCATAGAATCGCCCGTATAGCCCGGCACAGTGTCGTCTTCCCCGATTCGTTCGGACCTACTAAGAGGTTCAGGTGCGAGGAGTAAGGCTGGACGGAGAAGGGCTCTTTGACCCCCGGCATCTGCCGGACCGTGACCTTCCTCAACTCCATGATCGGACATCCTCTCGATTTCCGGGCTCGATCTGTCCCAGGAGTTCCTTGAGAGCGTGGAACCCGGCCTGCAGGAGGAGTTCTCTGACTTGATCCTCTGTGAATTGAATTTCCTCAAGCTGAGACCAGGCAGACGAAGCAGCTTCCTTTTTCAGCCTGTGACGGGCCTCACGAATGAGCTGCCGGGCATCTTCCTCCTGATTCACCAGAGCGAGTAGCTGACGAGCGAGCAGTCCAGGGGGGTCGCTGGCTTGAGCTATGCGTTCCAGGTCCAGGGAAAGACGGGAGTCATCGATGATCCCTTCGACGAAATAGAGGATCTCGTCAAATCTAGGTTTGAGATCCTCCAGGTCCAATGGGTTCAGCCGTTGAGCGACCTCCCGGTGAAGCTCTCTCGGTCCGACAAGCTTGATCCGGCACCCGACGGCTTTCACCCCTTTCAGTTGAGGTAAAAGCCTTTTGTGCAGGGAGGCCATCGAGTCTCTCAAGACATCCTTGAGATCACCTTTACCTCTAAGCTTTTCCACGGCAACGGGCAATTCCTCCCAGCGTAACGGACCCAGGCTGATTTGCTTGATGGAGAATTGCCCTAGATCATCAATCTCCAGCACCCAAGGCCCGTGGAGTCCCGTTTCGCTGGGATCGAGCCCCACCAGCGGCCCCAGATATCCAATGAGGGAGTCGGAACCAAGCTGGGAAGGCTTGTGTTTATGGCCTATAAACCATCCATCGAGCTCAATGTCCTCTAATCTACGGTGTGGGGCTGGAGCGTAAACACTATCGGGCGTGTCCAGATCGTGCAGGATGCCAAAACGGGGAAGCTTTTCGTCGGGAGGAAGGGGAAGCTCCTGCTCCAACGGACTCAGGGGGATTCCCTGCTTGGGAAAAGACCAACCCAAGATATTCATGATGGGCTCGCTCTGATGGGACAAGGTCACCCACTCCCATTTTCCACCCTGGCCAACCAAATGAAAGGCGGGGATCCGTTGAGTCACTTCTTCCAGAGCTTCCACATCATGGTTTCCCACCACCGAATAGACTTCGATGCCATTCTGGACAAGCTCAAGGACGCCCCTTTGAAGATGCCCGAATGCCTCTAGTCGATGATGGTCTTCCTCGACGACATCCCCAGTCAGAACAACGGCCGCAACACTTTGCTCGACGGCAAAACGGACCAGGCGAAGCCAGCCCTCTGCCGGAGTCAACTCAACCGGAGAGACACCGTATTGGTCGATATCTCTGGGAAGATGCACGGGTCTCCTACCCAAATGGATATCGCCCGCCAAAAGGACTTGGCTCTGCATCAACTCCTCTTGCAGCCCCAGCCTACTCAAGGGTCTGGCGGCTTCGACAAAAGGCTAGCATCGATCAAAACGCCAGCCGTTTCAGTACGAAAAAAAGGCCAATTGAACCGGCCTCTAGTCTATCCTCCCTGTCTGCCATTCATGATTCCCTGCCGTTGGAACCCCGATAGGAAGTCTTGGTGGCCATGGAGTTAATGAATAGAAAGTTTAACCCGGCATGCATCAAGGAAACGATCCAGCAATCCGGTATGCTTTGTGGAAAGCGGCTGCTCAGGCGGGCGGGTAAGGGGCTTTTAGTGAACTTTTACTGCACGGTTGCCAATAAATTCCTGAAATCATTCAGGCACTTTCGGCATGCCTTCACATAGCGATCGATCTTCAGGTCTCCAGCCAGGGAAGAATCAAAGTAAATCTCAACGGCGCCTTCGACTTCTCGACCCCGGAATGCAGCGCAATGGAAACACAATCCTCTTTTTGAAGCTTCCGCCCCAATGAGGGTACTCTGCTTGATCGACTCAGTGGTCACCACTTCTTCACCATCAACGACAACGATTTCCAACATGACTCACAAACTCCTGACAAGATTTGAGATCAATTTCTGTACCCACTCCTGAGTAAAGCAAGTCATGTGCCACTCTTGCGGGAGATCCGGAAAAGACCCTCATGAGTTGCCATATATCCTTATAAATCAATAACTTGAAGTCCTTGTTGAGAATCCTTGGCTGGCTTGAGAAATTTGGAGCCTTCTCAACCCTGTCAACGTCAGATGACAAACCGCTGGTGGCTGAAAGTCGTCATAATCATCACCAGCATGCGTTCAAGGGTTATCCGAGTCGCTTGGAGAGGGTGTCAACAGAACTTCACAGGAGCGAGTATCTTGTTGATCAGGCTAAGGGAGTACTCAGAGACACTATTGGCCGTTCACGACATCACGAGCGACCTGTCGAACCCGTGAGTCGTCGTCCTCGAGGTGGCGGGCCAGTACTTCGGCGATTCGAGGATCCGATATTTGCGCCAGAGCGAAAGCTGCGGTGGCACGGACCAGAGGACTCCTTTTTTTGAAGAAGGAGAAAAAGCCCTGCGGGGCCAAGATCTGAGCCAGTGGTTCAATGCTGGCGGGGTCGGCTATATGTCCAAGTGCCCGGCAAGAGGCGATGATGCGCTTCTCGTCCTTGGCGGATTCGAGCAGGGAAACAAGCACCCGGGCAGCTCCGGCGGGCTTGATTTTACCCAAGGACGTAATGGCCGCCGTCGCTACAGTCGGATCTTGATGGCTGGTACGTTCGACGAGAAGTGCTGTAAGTCGTTCGTCGTTCGAACGTTCCACGAGACGAAGTGCGGCTCGCCGTACTTTTTGGCTTTCGTCCTCTAGAGCAAAATCCAGCTCTTTTTTCAGGTCTCGGGTGATCTTGTCGATGACCTCCAGTATTCTCACCCGCTGCTGGGCAGAGCCCTCCAACACCAGTTCACGTTTCAAAAGGGTGACCGGCTCTGGTCCGAGCTCGCCAAGCAAACGGGAAGCAATCTGTCTCGCCTCCAGGTTATCTTCCTCTTTGATAACATCAATAAGCAGCGGAGTGGCCACGGGTCCCAGACTGCCGAGTAGTTGGATGGCCTCTTGCAGCCGGGTGGGTTCCTGGAACTTTAGGTTCTCCGAAAGGACCCGCTGAGTTTCGGGCTCCAGTTCACGAATGAATGCCGGCAGGGTTCCTTCTCCTCTTTCCTTCAGTTGTCGCTGGCGCTTGCCGAGATGGGTGAGGGTTCGGCTGGCTCGCCTGTAGTCCCCAAAGTGGATGAGGCTGGTCGCGGTTCGGTAAAGCAATGTGCCCAGTTCTTCGAGAAGTCGGGGTTCCTCCTCTTCCGCCAAAACAAGGAGAAGGGGATCTATCAGAAGTTCCACTAACTGAGGCTGAGAGGCAAGGCCCAAATCTTTCAGCAAACTGCCACAAACATGGATGACCTTGGTGCGGATGGTCGGGGTCTGGAGTGCAAAGTCCTGAAACAATTGTTGGATGATCTGTCCAGACTGATCTTCATCGCCCTTGAGAAAGAGATCGCGCAGCCTCGTTTCTGCGGATTGCAAGAAAGCGTCAGTGAGCTGTTCTGTTTCGGGTCCTACAATCACCGGTCCTGATGGGCCTGCTGCTGCAGAAGGTCGGATCTGCTCAGGTTCTAAATTGGCCTCGGTGGCAGCCTCTTCCGAGGGCTCTTCCTGGACTGTCCCAGTACCAAACGTCTTCTCCAGGATTCCATAGGTGCGCTGATCAAAGAGGATTCCGGTTAGCCCATGCATTCTGGCTAATCGATGCCAAACCTCACCATCAAATCCATCGACCGGAGGTTCACGAAGTGCCGCAATAAAGATTCTCAATTCTTGAGTGGAGACGTGTTTCAGAAAGGACAAACTTCTGAGTCCTATGGCTTCCAACAGGCGGAGAAATCCATCGGCGATGGCCTTGAAATCCTTGGTATCCACCTTTTGGCCGTTGACCAAAAGAGCCTCCTGGACCCGCGCCAAGGTGAGGGCGGGCCGTTTCTCTAGAAGGGTTTGAAGAACTGCCCGCAGCTCTTCAATGGAGTCGGTGATCACCTGGCTCTCTGGAGGGTAGAGCTTAATATTGGTCGAGGTCGTCAGCAGACTTCGGACGAGGCTGGGAATCTGGGTCAAATCCTTCTCATCCAGCCCTCGATCAGTGGCACGCAAGCTGGCAGACCCGTTCCCGGGTAACGATGAGGCCTCCCCCGGCCAGGTCCCGGCGACGGAAAGCCTTCCCTCCGATTTCACCATGGCAGTGTAGCGTATCTGTTCGAGTTCGATGTTCCGGAGGTCGTGTTTCGCCACAAAACGTTGCCAGAAACGCCGATCGATCATTTTCGTGCTGACCTGATCCAAGGACTCCAGCATAACCCTCAGCTCGCTTCCGGTGAGACCTCGAGAAAAGGCAATGCCCTGCAAGGAGAGACGGGTCATGAGGATGGCGAGAGCCTCGGCTACGGATTTGAATTCAGAGACGTCCAGGGGTTCGCCGTTCACGGACAGAACCTTTTTGGCCTGAGTGATATTGAGGCGGTCATTGTGAGCCAGGATTTTGTCAATGGATTCCTTGAACTCTTCGGTAGCACTCACAATAGCCGGGCTGCCGGATGGGTAGAGCTTGATCTTACGATGGGTCGTCAACAGCCCACGAATCACCTCTGGAACATGGACCAGGGCGGCGGGATTCAAGGGGACGTCCTGAGGACCACCATCGGACAACCTTCCTCCCGTGTAGTTTATAGCTTCCTCCGCATTGAATATTTTCTTATCGTAGGCCTGTTGGGAGTCACGGTAAAAGCGGGCTTTTTCCTGGTTAGCCGAGAGCTGGAAATGGTAGGCAAGGGTGGCAGCCGAAAGGAGGAGACGTTGGGCATTGCGGGTTTCCTGGTACTCCCCGACACGCTCGTGCAGTTCCTCTTTTCGCTTTTCCTGGATTGCGCCGTAGGTGATGTCCAAAATACGTCTGCTCAAAAAACGAATGGTCTCATCATTCATCTGGTACTGTGACCCAATCAGACCCTGAGCCACAGCCTGATCGATGAATTCCGTGACCTGCGTCTCCTTGGTTTCGGAACTTCCAGCCAGCATGCTCAGGGAGACATGTTCCCCAAAAGTGGAGGCTTGGTCGAGTAATTTCCTGCTCTCCTTGTTGAGGACGGCGATCTTGTGGCTGACGATTTCCTCCAGGGATCTGGGCAGATAGTCTTCCTCCAGAGGTTCAATACTCCACACTTGACCGGTGAGAGTAATCTTTCCGCCCAGGATCAGCTTGCGCATGATCTCGCTGACAAAGAGAGGATTCCCCTGGGTGAGCTGGGCCAGTTGCTCCTCAAAACCCTTCGGCAAACGCATCTGAGGAAAAACCCGCTGAAAATGCTGTCCGATGTCGGTGGCCGACAGAGGGGTGAGGGATACCCTATCGATGTTCAGTTCCTGATTGTGTGCGGCAAAGAAGCGCTCAAGTGGGACTGGCTGTCTCTGAGTTCCAGCCTGCCGTATCGGCATGGCAGCCCCACAGATAAAAAGCGGAATGTCCTGACGTATGAGCAGCCTCCGCAGTAAGAGAAGTGTGGCCTCATCACTGAAGTGAAAATCATCGATAAGGAGAATCAGGGGGTGGGAATCGAGAAGCCTGAGAATCGTATGGATCAACGTGGCAAAAAGTGCATTACGTTGAGTCGTTGGATCTTCCGGTTCAAAGCGAGCGCTGGGTTCCGCCAGTTGCGGCAAAACGTAGGACAAGTAACTGAGTTCCTTAGCAGTCAGCTCATTCAGGACTTCTATGCCCTTGTCGGGACGCTGATTCATGATCTCAACGAGGATATTGGTGGTCAGGTAGTAGGGACGAAAACCCTCCTGGGGAACCCCGTTGACCTTTATAGCGACCGTGTCGCTCGCACCCAAGTTCAGCCCCAGGACTTTTAAGAACTCGCTCTTACCCATCCCCGCGGCGCCCTCGATGAGAAGAAATTGGTTTTTACCTTGGCTGAAGTTCTCCAGCGCCTCTTTCACCCTTTCCTGTTGAGTCTCGCGGCCGGAGTCGTTGACTCCATCCAGTCGCTGGACAGCTGTCTTCGGAAATACCTCCTGGGGGGAAACTTGCCCGGCGTCGACGAGGAGCGCCCGCCCAGACTTCTTGGCGTAATACAGCGCAGTATCTGCTGTCTGGATGAGGGCGTTGCCCGTCTGGACATCGGCAGGAGCCGAGGCAACACCTATACTGAGCGTGATCGGGAGTTGGCCAACGATCTCGTCCAAGTGGAGGGGTTCTTCCTTGATCCGCTGGAGTATTTGTTCGCCAACTACCAATGCCGCTCGCTTATCGGCACCGGGCATGAGAACGATAAACTCATCGCCTCCGTAGCGAACCGCCAGGCCATTCACTCCAGCCACTTCCTTGATCAGATTGGCCACCCAGACGAGCGCCTGATCGCCAACACTATGACCGTAGGTGTCGTTGATTTGCTTCAAAGAGTCCACGTCCATCATAAGCAACGACACTGGTTCTCTCTCCAGAGAGTCCCACTGGATCTTGTGTTGTAAGTATCTGCGAAGAAAACGGCGGTTGTAGATGCCGCTGAGCTCGTCTTCAAAGATCAGGCGAGAGGGATCCGTGTTCACGTGCTCCAGAAAATAGAGGAGATCCTGGTATTCCATACTGAATCAAACGCTAGTCAAGAGTGAAAAAAGTCTGCCTCCTTGCGAACTTGCGGACACATTCTACAAGAAGTTGCGGATTCCCCAAATCTTCCCGACTTTCAAAGAATCATGCACTCGCGGATCGAATTCGATGGGAGAGTTTCAAAGATCTCTACTTGAGTTTCTGGCCTTTTTGACCGTTTTGACTGAAAGGACGGGAGCTGCACGAGATCGCCTCGGAGCTGATGGAAGAGGAACTTGTCGACACCGGGTTCGTACTGCTGCACCGGGAAGACTCTGTCATCCATCGAAACTTCGCAGTCAAGCCTAGCGGCGGCACGCCGACCGCCCCTCGGAGAGGGGCGATCCCCGATCACCATCCTCGACACCTCTCAGGGTGATCTGTTATCCTCCAAGCTTATCATTCCATTTTGCAAACTTTGATTTCGGAACGGACTTTGGAAGGACGCCAACCCCTATGAATATCTTGCTCTATAACCCCGATAACCAGATGACGCGGAACTACATGCCCCATCTCTGGATGTTCGTTCTCAAAACCCTGACTCCACCACAGCATAAGGTGTTTCTGATCGATGGGAATGCCCAGCCCATCAGCGAGCAAGAGATGGCGCGGTTCATCCAAGAAAACGAAATCAAACTGGTGGGCATCGGAGCCATGACGCGAATGGCTGCCAGCGCCTACCGGATGGCGGATGCCATCCGCGCCACCGGTGCTCTGCTGGTGATGGGAGGGCCCCACGTCAGTGAAGTGCCCGACGAGCCGATCGGACGAACAGAGGAACCCCGCCACGCCGACGCCGTCGCTATAGGTGAGGTTGACGACATCTGGGCAGACATCGTTGGAGATGCAGAGCGAGGTCAACTCAAGGAAGTCTATCGCCACACCGACGAGTCGGGAAAGGACATCAGGCCCTCGCTGGAGAACTACCCGGAGATCCCCTGGGAAGAGATCGATCTGAAGCAGTTCGACCTGCTGGGGAAGGTCCCGGCCTGGGGAAGATACCTCATGAAACGGGTCGGCGTGGACTGGAGCAATCTCTACATCCTTCCCATCGAGTCGGGCCGCGGGTGCCCTTATGGCTGCGATTTTTGCACGGTCACAGGGTTCTTCGGCAAGTCGATCCGCTTTCGCAGCAACGAAAGTGTCGTCAACGAACTTTTGCGCCTCAAAGCGCGGGCCGCTTCCGAGAAAGGCAAGGTGGGCGTCTTCTTTATCGACGACAACTTTGCCATCAACATCAAGCGAACCAAATCGCTGCTGCGGGACATGATTGCCCAGGATGCCACGCTACCTTGGGTGGCTCAAATCAGCATGAACCTGCTGAAGGATGAGGAACTGGTTGATCTGATTGCCCAGAGTGGGGGGCGTTGGATTTTTATGGGGCTGGAGTCGATCGATCCCGCCAGTCTGAAGGAAGTGAACAAGGGTTTCAATGATCCCCAGCAATACCACGCCGTTCTTGATCGACTGGCCAAACGGGGCATCTACGCCATCACCTCTTTCATCTTCGGAATGGACGGAGATCGACCCGGCGTAGCCGACAAAACCCTGGAAGCGATTGACTCATGGCCTCCCGGCCTCGCTGTCTTTGGACTTCTCACACCTTACCCTGCCACCCCCCTCTATGATCGTCTCCTCAAGAATAAGCGCCTCACGCGCCCCAAGCACTGGCTGGACTTTCGGCCTTTCCAGATGGCCTTCACACCGGAGCATATCAGTATCGAGCAGGCCGAGCAGGCGGTACGACAGGCCTGGAGCCACTGCTACAGCCCCAAAGCCATTGCCTCGGCTCTGAAGAAAATCGAAGGACGCCCCTTTAACGAGCGTGCCGCCCTCTTTTTCACGCGGCTGGCTTTTCGTGGCATCTATTTTCCCCAGATGACCTTGCGGCAATGGCTGATGTTGTTTTTTACCAACGGCCCAAGCCTTCTGCGTCTGGTGGGAGAGGGTTTCGTGGCTCATCGCCGGCAACGGCGCAAGCAGCTCGAGACCTCTCCTGCTGCCGAGTCGGTGAAGCAGACTAGTGGTGCCCCCGCGCCCGTCATTGAGGTCGAGGCCATACCGGCGGGCTCCGTTTCCGAACGCGCTGTTGCCAGCCGGAGTTAGCCACAGCGGATATCTGGCCTTCCTTCTGACCTACGACCCGTTTCAAAAAAATGGGTCCTCCAAAGCCCGTATGGGAGCTTACTCCGAGCCCTTGGAGATCCATGAGATGAAGGCTATTTTTGGCCTTTTTCCGGAGAGCAGAATTCCCTTAAGTGATTGAAGAAAAAATGGTTCCATCCCACTTGACTGGAACGCCCGTTCTGCCCTAAAGTGCTCTAGATAACCGTTTATTTATCTCCCTTGGGATGTCCGCAACACAGGCGGCCTGGAAAGGAACACTCACATGGCAAAGGTACGCTATTTCGTGGACGACGTGGACGCTGCCGTCAGCTTCTACGTCCAACATCTAGGCTTTGAATTGAATTTTAATGCGGGGCCATTTGCGATGATAGAGAAAGACGACCTCACCCTGTGGATCAGCGGTGCGAAGACGTCAGCAGCCAAACCCATGCTCGACGGTAGTGTGCCCAAACCCGGAGGATGGAATCGATTCGTTTTCGAGGTTGACGACATTGAGGCCGTGGTCGCATCAATGAGGAAGGCAGGCATCCACTTCCGCAACGACATCATCACCGGCGTTGGCGGGAAACAGATCATCGCCGAGGACCCGTCTGGAAACCCGATTGAAGTGTTCCAGCCGGCCTGACGCTTCGCATCAACGACAAATCCAAAGATATTCAATCCTCACAAGCCCGAGTTGTTGACCGGTGTTGATGAGAGTCTTTGGGCAACTCTCGCCGCTCGTGGATCAGCCTTAACTCACTGAACAACAAATGGTACGCCCGACAGGATTCGAACCTGTGACCTTTGGTTCCGGAGAATAATCTAATATTGTCTCGTCCTGTCCGCTCAATCATTTACGTCGATGCTGTTACCTGGTTTTACCTGTTGTTTGGGCGGTTTTGTTGTAGAACTGTTGTAGAAAACTGCTTCCACGGAGGCAGGAGTAGCCTGCGTGGCCGTCGGTCTGGATCCCGGCCACAGCCCGCCGGCAAGATCTTGAAACTTCAGGTCTGGTAAAGCTCCCTACTCTCTGAATTGCAGGCGGACGACCTTGTTGACCTTAAAGTAGGCAGTTCAGATAGATGGGGGATCCGTGCTATTGTCGATTTCCACGTGTCGCATATCCATACCCAATGAGGGTATTCGATAGGACGTCCAGCGCTCAGTGAACGGATTGAACTTATAAACATGGTCTGAATTCAAACCCACGATCCAAACCATATGGTGCTTGTCGACACCGGCGGCGTAAGGCTTTGTGTAACGGTAAGGCAGAGGATATTCCGTCACCTTG
>JACZQQ010000207.1 GCA_022545645.1 Acidobacteriota bacterium
AAGGTCATCGGTAAATATTGCCTTTGGGCACGATAGCCTTCACCCATTGAGTTTGGGAACCAGACAGAAGAGAGGAAAACATCTCATGGCCGACATCCTGCATAGAATTACCATCGATGCATCCCCCGAACGAGTGTTTGATGCACTGACGGTCTCAGAGGGTCTACAGAGCTGGTGGACCCAGGACAGTAATGCCACACCCGAAATTGGAAGCGTAGCCGTTTTCAAATTCCTTCAGGGGACGATTGTGTTCCGGATGCGTATCGAGGAACTGGTTACCGGAAAAAGGGTGGCCTGGTTGTGTCAGGGAGACCCTCAAGAATGGGAGGGAACCCAGCTCACCTGGGACTTGGAGTCTACTGAGAGTGGCGGGACCGATCTGCGTTTTGCCCACAGAGGGTGGGCTTCAACGGAGGGAGAATACCCGAGGTGCAACACCACCTGGGGCCACCTCATGCATCTTTTGAAGGCCTACGCGGAGGGCAAGCCGGTGGAGCCGCATTTTTCGGGATGATCACCGCAAGAATTTGGGCAGCGCTGAGTTGAGCTAGCGGGTCAAGATCAAGGCCAGATCCCCCGCTCTAAAGTCACCTGGGCCACCCGCTCGATGGCCAGGACATAGGCCGCAGTGCGCAGATTCACCGGTTGAAGGGGCTCTCCCGAAGGATCTCTTTTCTTTCTCTGCTTCTCCAGAGCGTCCAGGGAGTCATTGATCTCCTTTTGCTTGTCGATGACGGCTTCCGTCGCCCGTTGCATTTTGATCTTCAGTTTCTCATTCACTATATCTTCATCCCACTGCTCATTCTCGACGTTCTGGACCCACTCGAAGTAGCTCACGGTAACGCCGCCCGAATTGGCGAGTATGTCGGGGAGTATCGGTATGCCTTTTTCAAAGAGAATCAGGTCAGCTGCTGGGGTAGTGGGTCCGTTGGCCGCCTCGACCAAGAAACGCGCTCGCACCTGATCGGCGTTATCGGAACGGATCTGGTTCTCCAGTGCCGCAGGAATCAGGATGTCGCAGGGCAAGGCCAGGAGTTCCTCGTTGCTCACGTTCTTGGTGTTGGACAGGCCCACCACCGAGCCGGTTTTCTCCTTGTGTTTGCGAGCAGCGGTCGGATCGAATCCCTTCGGCTGGTAAATGCCTCCTCTCGAATCGCTGACGCCCACGATCGAGGCGCCTGCTTCCGCGAACAGTTCAGCAGCAATGGATCCGGCATTACCAAACCCCTGAACGACAACCGAGGCACCCTTCACCGATTCCAGGCCTGGAACGATTCCCCGCCCCAAGGCAATCTGGGTGGCAAAGAGGCAGCCGCGGGCGGTGGCCTCGCGACGGCCCAGGGATCCACCCAGATCGACGGGCTTTCCGGTCACCACTCCCAGATTGTTCTGGCCCCGGTGCATCATCTCATAGGTATCGTAGATCCAGGCCATGGTCTCAGCGTTGGTATTGACGTCAGGAGCCAGGATATCGGTGTGGGGACCGATGTTATCGCCGAGCTCGGCAATGTAGCGCCGCGTGATCCTGCGCAGGTCATTGGTGGTGAGAGTCTTGGGATCACAGACGATGCCTCCTTTGGCACCGCCATAGGGTAAGTCAGCGACAGCACACTTCCAGGTCATCCACGAGGCCAGAGCCCGCACCTCATCGGCCGTGACATCGGGGTGATAACGCAGCCCTCCTTTGCCGGCCCCTCGACTGCGGCTGTGCAGAGCTCGAAATCCGATGAAGTTCCTGACCGTTCCATCCTCGGTCTGAATAGGAAACTCGACGGTGACCAACCTCTTGGGCTTCTTCAGAAATTCCCCCAAGCCGGGCCTGAGGTCGGGGAGGTAGCGGGCAGCCCAGTCAAACTGTGCCTGGGCGATGTGGTAAGGATTCAGATCCTCTTCGGGTGGTGGGGCCGCAATAGGTTCTCTTTGTTGTTGTGCCATAGCTTGTCAACTCCTGGGTGAATGGAAATCCGTTTCGCCAATCAAGTCACCCTTCCATTATAGCCAAAAATGCCAGCATTCAGCGGTACAGTCCCTTACAGAGCGCTATCGGACTCCTTCCCCATACTTGGATGTTTCACTCAGAAGAAGGTGAATCACTGACGGGGGCATCCAGGACGGAGGCCTCATAGTGAGCATTCTCCAGGCCCTCCAGGATCTGCTTAATATGGTCCATCCCCAGGGCCTGGAGTACGAACTCCACCTCGGCTACGCGTAGGGAGAGATTCGTGAACGCACGCTGATGGCGGACCTCGATGATATTGGCATTGGCTTCACCGATGACTCGACTGGCCTCCGCCAGTGCTCCTGGAACGTCAGGAATCCCGACGCGGAGTCGTACCAGGCGACCGGAGCGAGCCAGACCGCGCTGGATGATGGAAGAGAGTGCCAACAGGTCGATGTTGCCCCCGGAGAGGATCAACCCAACTTTTCGATCCCGGAACCTGTCTCGATTCTCGAGCAATGCTGCCAGACCAACGGCTCCTGCCCCTTCCACGATCGTTTTCTCGACTTCGACCAGAAAAAGAACCGAAGCCTCGATGGTACTCTCCTCGACCAGCAGGATGCCGTCCACAAACTCCTTGACCACAGGCAGGGTGTGGCAGCCCGGTTCCTCTACGGCAATACCCTCTGCGATGGTACTGGTCCCACACTGAATTGGAGTTCCTTCCAAGGCCTGAGCCATGGCCGGAAAGCGTTCCGTTTGCACCCCAAGGACCTCGATGGAGGGCCGAATTCCTTTTGCCGCAATGGCCATACCCGCAATGAGGCCACCCCCACCCACCGGAACCAAAAGCACCTCCAGATCAGAGAAAGTCTCCAGCATCTCCAGGGCGACGGTTCCCTGTCCAGCAATGATCTGCTCATCATCATAAGGATGAACGAACTCCAGGCCCCGGTCGCGCGCAAGTTCCTGGGTGTAGGCACGAGCCTCATCCAATCCGCTGCCGTGAAGGATCACCTCGGCCCCGAGTTGCCGCGTATTCTCGACCTTGACGTTGGGGGTATAGCGAGGCATGACCACGGTGGCGAGGATCCCCAACTGCTGAGCATAATAGGCGACGGATTGGGCATGGTTGCCGGCCGACATGGCAATGACTCCTTTTTTGCGTTGCTTGGAGGTGAGTCCCAGAAGCTTGACCAGGGCACCCCTGTCCTTGAAGGAAGCCGTGAATTGTCGATTCTCAAACTTGAGCCGCACATCGGCTCCCGTGATTGTGGAAAGCGTCCTGGATCTTCTGCAGGGGGTCTTCACCACCCGACCGGCAATGGCATCGGCAGCCTGATAGATCTTCTCTAGAGTAACCGCCATGATTTCCCTTCCGTCCCGGATACTGACAGGCTGAGGTTTATCTTCTCAATACCCCCGATCTGGATGAACCACCCGGGTCATGGTAACCCAGGAGGAGTCCTCGCTCATAGTATCCGAGAGGATTCTCCGGACTGCTCTGAAGATGCACTCTTTGCGTGCAAGACGCTAAAAGACTTCACCACGCTGCCTGCTGCACGACGTATTCACAACGTTTCCACATTTCTTGTGGAAAGTGCCTTTTTTGGATAGTCTGTAAATCTGGATTGCCAACGATGAAGGTCATCGCCGATCAAGAGTTAGAAAACACTGTTCTCCAGATGGACAGCCATCACTTTGAAAATTGCACCATCACCCAGTGCATTCTCGTCTTTAGTGGAGGAGACTTCAGTTGGACGAATTGCAAGTTTGTGAATTGCCAGATTCGCTTTGTGGGTGCGGCAGGAAAGACCATCAATTTTTTGAAGCATTTCGGGATGGTGCCACAAGCCCCCAAGACCGCCGAGGCCGCAGGCTCCTCTTCAGTTCACTAGCCCACAACTGACCCATCACCCTTCACAATTCCAGGGGTAGCTTCGGGTCAGCTGCCCATTCCCGTAGGGATCCGTCATAGACGGCCACGTCCTGATGGCCTGCCAAGCGCAATGCCAGAGCAGTTAAGGTAGAGGCAATGCCTCCCCCACAGTAGGTGATGACCCGGTCCCTTTCAAAGACCCCGAGGGTGGCAAACCGTTCTCTGAGATCGGCTGGCTTCAGGAAAGTACCTGTGTCGGGATCGACCAGATTTCTGTAGTAATCATTGAGGCTGCCGGGGATATGTCCGGGCCTTCCGGAATGTCTCTCACTGGTACCATGGTACACCTCCGGAGAAAGGGTGCAGAGGGTGCACACTCCGGATTCACCCATGGCGCGTTCAACCTCCTGCCGGTTGGCAATCAGGTCGGGTCTTGGGGTGGCCGTAAAGGTCCCTGAGTGGTAGGCACAGGGTCGGGAGCTGACAGAACGTGACTCCCGGTGCCATTTGTCCCAACCCCCATCGAGTACCGCCACCCGGTCAAAACCGAAGGAGAGAAACATCCACCAGACCCGCGTCGACCACATCATATTACCGCTGCTATAGAGGACGACCCATGAGTCATCGGATATCCCTTTCTCAGAAACCACTGCACCGAATTGCTCGGCACTGGGCATCATGAAGGGAAAAGGGCTCGCTCGGTTTGAGAGTTCTCCATTGAGATCGAGAAAGCCGGCACCGGGAATATGGCCTCTCTGGAAGTCTTCGATGCCGCTCTTGATGCGATAGGGAGCCCCAGGGACAGGGATCAGAAAAGAGGTGGTATCAAATATTCGTAAGTTATCCTTCTGAAGGTGTTCCTCAAGCCATGCAGATTCAACCAGGGGGCTAAAGTACTCACTTTCATACATGCGGTAACCTTTGCGGATGGGGATTGCGAGGCCAGGTCGCGAAAAGAGGAGGAGCCGATGCTGGGACATCGGCGACGACGAGAGACAAAGAGATCGCCCGTAACCCCCATCCGCCC
>JACZQQ010000208.1 GCA_022545645.1 Acidobacteriota bacterium
GATCACCTGAGTTTCGAAGAGGTGGGGCCCCGATCCTTTTGAAAAAAATACTGGGGTCCTTACCCTGAACAAGCACCCGGTAAACAAAGAGAGGGAGATAGGAAATCAGTAGGAAAGTATAAAGAATAGAGTAAGTCCAAAGCAGTGTGTGGAACATCTGGAGCCTTTCCTGAAATCCAATCCTATACTTGCTATGTAAGTCGCTTCAACTCCCTAGCCCGGATTATGCATAGGTTCTCGTCACCAAGCGGGGTAGGGGCGAGCCGGTGGATCGCCACAAGTGGCTCGCCCGAACAGTTAGGATGGCAAAACCGAAGCCACACGGGTAAAGAATGTGCCACTCATTCGGTTCGGGTCAGCCACCGGTGTACGGTATCAGGACATCCCGGACAGTGTATCAGGACATCCCGGACAGTTTAGGGTATGAATGATCTCCCAAGGAGGAGATCAGCATGCCTTGGAAGGTAACGGATGTCATGGAGGAGAGGATTCGATTTGTGAGGCAAGTCTTGAGGGGCCAGGAGAGTATGAGCAAGTTGTGCCGACAGTTTGGGATCAGCCGAAGCACGGGCTACGTGTGGTGGAATCGGTATCGGGGAGAAAGGACAGTAGGAGCGTTACAGGATCGATGCCGGCGACCCCATTGTAGTCCCCACCAGACACCCGAAGTGGTGGAGAAGCGGGTGGTCCAGTTACGCCATCGTTATGGGTGGGGTGGCAAGAAACTGTTGGTGCTGCTGAAACAAGAAGGGTTGCACTTGAGCCTGCCTACTGTGAATCGGATCATCCGAAGACAGGGCCTGGTGCGTACAAGAGCCTCCCACCGCCCCGCTGTGAAACGTTTTGAACGTCAAGCGCCTAATGAACTGTGGCAGATGGACTTCAAAGGGCCCTATCGGGGCCAGGGAAAACCTTGCATTCCCTTATCCATTCTGGATGATCACAGCCGCTATGCCGTGGGCCTGTATGCCCTGCAAGATCTGGATACCGAAGGAGTGCTCGCCTCGGTCCGACGCAGCTTCCAGCACTATGGCTTACCCCAAGCGGTGTTGATGGACCATGGAGTTCCTTGGTGGAGCAATACCAATGGACATGGATTGACCCGCTTTGCCGTGCACTTGATCGAGCAAGGGATCCATCTTATTTACGGCAGCGTGGCTCATCCCCAGACTCAGGGAAAAGTGGAACGCTTTCATCGCACCTTGGCCGAAGCCGTCTATCATCGAGGACGACCCCGACAGATACACCAGTGGCGGCAATTTCTGGAACACTTCCGGCAGGAATACAATTTCCTGCGACCTCACGAAGCCTTGAAGATGGCGGTCCCGGCCAGCCGCTATCAACCCAGTCCTCGAGCTTACAACCCTCGACCTCAGCCGTGGGATTATCCCAGTACTATCCAGACTAAACGACTCAGCCAGCACGGCTGCTTGCACCATGCAGGTCGCTATTATTTTGTTTGTGAGGCCCTGGGCCGACGACGGGTCGGTATCGAACCCTTTGACGACAAGCTTCTGGTGCGATACCGACAGATGTATATTCGAGAAATTAACTTACAGACACGGCAAACCAGAGCTCTGGTTTGCCGTGTCCAAACGTAGTCAAGCGGTGTAGGGATGTCTTGATACACCTGTAAGGACTGTCTTGATACCATTCACCACCGGCTGACCCCTGGTATGGAACGACCGTTTGTCAAGAGCAAAATCGGTTTAAGTTAGTTCATACTCGTGCCCCTTGAATGCCTCTTAAGGACCGGTTCTGGGGGCTGGTGAAGAGAAGCCACACCACAGGAGTATTTCGACGATGAGTCATTCTGGTATCCGTGGGTTACATTGGTTCCCCAATGCAGAGCACACTGTTGCAATACTCCGTCCGAAGGCACGCTGTCTACGATCGTGAATCCAGGGAGAAGGACTCCCCTGTCACATAGGGGTAACGCGTGTGCTTCATATCGTACCTGTTGCATGGTTCTCTTTACCTCAGCCCAACTTCTGCGAGCCGCGCTCGCAGAAACTCAACCCCTGGTCTTTTTTAAGCCATTGACTGCTCTTGATAGAGCACAGCCCACAGAAAACCCACCAACTCTCGGGCCACTGCCACCACTGCTTTGGGACTCGCTTTACCTCTCATTAACAGTCTCCAGTAACGACGATTCAGCCGAAGCATGGCTTTGTCCGCATGGGCGATCACTTCACTCGGTTGCCCGGCTCGGCGCGCCTCCAGCACCTTTCCCACTGCTGGGCGATGCCGATAGTGCCAAGACGTTTCCACCAACAAGCGCCGGGCATGGGTGTTTCCCGCCTTGGTAATCCCGGTTCTGATCTCCTTCTCCCCGGTACTCTTCTCGCCGGGAACCACTCCCAGAAAGTTCATCAATCCTCGAGCACTCCCAAATCGCCCGAAACTGTACAGCTCGCACACCAAGGTGATCGCCGTGAGTGTCTCGATCCCTCGAAAACAGCGCAAAGCACCCACCGCTTTCTCATACTCCGGCTGCTCGGATAACTCCACCAGATGCGCCACCAGATGCGCCACTTGCTGCTCCAGCTGCTCCACCGCCCAGACATAGCAATCCAAGACCTGCTGGTCATGTTCCTGTTCCATTTGGATTTGCTTTAACCAGCGTCGATGTCTCTCGGTCCAATTCCTTCCTCGGTTATAGTTGCATCCTCGCCGCAGCAGAAACTTCGTCACTCGATGTCGCGCTCGGGTTAAATCCCGCTGCAAGGTCTCCCGACAGCGGCACAGTTCTCGGTCCGCTTCTTGTTGGGCCGTCGGCGGAAACACTTCCTCCAGCAACCCGCCCCGCAACAACTTGGCTAACTCCATCGCATCTCTTCGATTGGTCTTGATTCGTGCTCCCGGCCGCTTCGGCGTCCGTGAGGGGGCCATCACCTGGCAGCGCACACCCAGTTGCGCCAACCGACGCTGCAGCACAAATCCACAGGGGCCGGCTTCATAGCAACACAGCACCTCTCCCACCGCCACTTGGTGCAGCTTTTTCACCATTCTCCGGATGGCCCTCGCCTCATTGGCGATCTGCCATTCCAGCAGTTCTCCGCTGGGTAATAAAACCGCTAAATGAATCGACTTTTTGTGATCATCCATTCCCACATACGTGATATCGTTTCCCATGACCGGTTCTCCTTTTGTTTGTATGTGGCACTGGCACCACACGTGTTAACCCACGATTTACGCTGGACCATCCAGCTTCCGTGTCCCGGTCTTTATTCACAAAGACCCTGACACTGTTTTGCAAACCGGGGGAACCGGTCGTTCCATATTGTCTACCGTGCCGGCAAAGCTTTGGGAGTTAGGTGCATAACTGTGACCGGCCAATAAAATTCCCCACTTTTTGGCCAATAAAATTCCCCACCCTGGAAAACTAACCTGATCCTCCGAAAGGAGGATCAGAGTTTGAAAGGATGGGAAGAAGTGATCGAGATCAAGAGACTGATTGAAGAAGGCCACAAGGTCTCGGAGGTGGCACGCCGACTCAAGATGGACCGGAAAACGGTACGCAAGTATCGGGATCTTCCGGTCGAGCAGATCGCCGAATGTTTCGTCGAGGCGAAAGGCCGTAGCCGGAAAATTGACCGCTACCAAGACTGGATCCAGTCTCGAGTCGAAGCGATGGCCGAAGACGGAGTCATCAACGCCCAGGCGATGTTTCATGATTTGCGAGCCATGGGTTATACCGGTTCGGCTCGAACTCTGCGGCGTTACGTCCGTCGCCTGCGAGAAAAACACAGGAAGAAGCAGCGCATTTTTGAACCGTTTGAAACGGCACCGGGCCAGCAGGCCATGGTCGATCTGGGCGAAAAACGAAAGCTGCGGATCGGGGGGAACAAGCAGCCGGCGTACTTCATTGCCATGGTTCTCTCCTGCAGTCGAAAGAAGTATGCCGAGTGGTATGACCAGCCCATCGATACTCAGCTCTTCATCGAGTTTCACCATCGAGCCTTTCAGCACTTTGAGGGGATTCCCCGGGAGATCGTCTACGATCAGACCAAACTGGCGGTTCTGCGAGAACGTTATGGTGAAGTGGAATTCAACACCGACTTTTATGGCTGTGCTCAGTGGTGCGGCTTCAAACCCTATATTTGCAGAAAGTTCGATCCGCAAACCAAGGGAAAAATCGAGTCGGTCATCCGTTATATCAAACGGGGATTTCTGCCGGGAAGAAGTTTCGATAATCTGGGGGATCTGGAAAATCAGTGGCAGAGATGGCTCAAAGAAGTGGCTGATGCCAAGCCCCATGAAACGACCGGCCGACCTCCTCAAGAAGCTTGGGAGGAAGAAAAGCCCCATCTTCAGCCCCTGGCCCGAACCCCTTTCCGAGCCCGACCGGCATTGCGCACTCAGCAGGTTTACCAGGACGGGTTTGTCAAAGTGCTGGGCAATCGTTACAGCGTTCCGGCTTCTCATCAAGGCCGTGACGTCAAAGTGCGAGTGACTGAGGAGAAGGTGGAAGTCCGGACCGTCGAAGGCGAGCGACTCTCGACCCACTGGCGTAGCTTGGAAAAAGGCAAACGTTTTAAGATCAAGGGCCACTATGAAAAACACTACACGGTTGCCACCGAGCAACTCACGGCTGAGCTAAGGGCACTGTACCAGAGCCCGCAACTGATCGAGCAGCTGAAAAGGAACTTTCCGCGTCATTATCGGGAACAGAGCCGACAGATGATTACCCTGGCCAAACAGTTCGATCTCGAGACCCTCAAACAGGCGATGGGGCGACTGATCAAACATGATTGTCTCAGCTATGGAAATCTGAAAACGACAGCGCGCTATCTGGAATCTCAAGAGACCCTTTCCAAAGCCTTGCGAAGCGGTGTGGATC
>JACZQQ010000209.1 GCA_022545645.1 Acidobacteriota bacterium
AAAAAACCACCCGTAGCCAGCCTGGCCTCCCCGCTGAACATTCGGCTGCGATCGATCACCACTAGAGCGGAGTACTCCGAAAAGTCATAGTCCCCGAGTGAAATGGCCTTATCCGGCCGAATGAAAAAGGGCTCCGTCAGTCGCTCGAACCGGAAATCCCGACCCACTGAAAAGCTACTTCCGTTCTGAAAGTTCATTCCAAATCGTGTTTCCATCTGCCGGGTCTCCAGGGAACCCGAGGTGTCGGTGATATAGTCGACCCGACTCAAGACTCTGAACTCGCGAATCCAGGGGATTCTTTCCCCGGGTCGAGGAGTCCAAGTGATGCGTCCCCTGCTTCTTTCCATTCCTTTGCGGGGAACAAAACCGACCTCGGGATTGAAGTTCTCCCCAACAACCAGATACTGACCTTCCAGCACGAACCGTTGATCCGTCCAAGCGGTCATGATATTTCCTGCCATATCCTCGTTCCGCAGGCCAGGAGTCTCCGTCTTGAGGAAAAAGGAAGTAACATCCAGGTGGTTCAGGAAGTTGAAGTTTCCGTCGATACCGTAGGTACGATTATACTGACCGCTCCCCTCCTCTTTGTTGACGAAAATCCCTCCCACATCGGAACGCTGCAGGACATCACGACTCACCCGGATCACTGAGAAATTGGTGGAAGGTGTCTCCTCAAAGTCATCGGTCTGTAGGGAAAACAGGCCCAGTGTGTAAGGACCCGCTCTTCCCGACAAGCGGGCACCTCCCAAGACAGGGATCAGGCGACCTTCTTCAGAGATCCCGATGCGCCGGCTGAAAAAGGCGATCACATCCGAGTCCCTTCTCCGCACTCCTCCAATGCGACGAATACCACCCTGACGCCCAAACTGGAAGATGCTGGCGTTTTCCAGGAAGAACTCCCGCTTTTCGGGGAAAAAGAGACTGAATCGAGTCAGGTTGATTTGCTGATTATCGGCTTCCACCTGGGCAAAATCGGTGTTCAGAGTCAAATCCAGCGTCAACTGGGAACTGACTCCATATTTGACGTCAAGGCCCACCTCGGGCTTGAAATCGACGTCATCCCCTTCCAACCGCACCACAGGAGCAGAGAGATAGGGTTTGACCTGCAAGTTCATTCCCTGACGCAGTCCACTGATGCCTTCGAGTGTTCCTGCCTGTGAAACTCTCGACATGCCGAAAGGGAGTGGAACGGGAGACCAGTGAGTTTCTTCGTTCTTGCGACGGATGCGTCGAGAGAAGTTCACTCCCCAATTGTGGCTCTCGGCTTCGTGAAATCGTAAGCTCTTGAAAGGAATGGCGATCTCGGTCTGCCATCCAGCCTCTGTAATCTTGCTTTGGACGTGCCAGATCGCATCCCAGTCCCGGTTGTAGCTGCTCCCATCGCTCCCGACCTGGCTGTCGGACTTGGCACCCTGGGGATTGGTGTTGAAAACAAATCCATTGCGGTTATCGTCAAAGGTGTCCAGGAGGATTCCAAATCCATCGTCGTCGAATCCGGGAAAATCCCGATTGACACGATTCACAACCAGACCCTCCGGACCCGCTGAATCAAAGCAATAGACTCCGACATAGAGATTTTCATCATCGTAAAGCAGACGTACCTCAGTACGCTCCGTGCTGGGCTGACCCGTCTGGGGATTCTGCTGGATGAAATCGGTGGCAGGCTCTGCCAGTGCCCACTCCTGCTCGTCCAACTCCCCGTCGATGGTGATGGCCGATTCCACGCGCAGGGCCGTGACCGTCTTTCTTGGCTGGCCAGTATCTTGTGGAGCGGCGGGCGGCTTGGCCAGGCCCGTGGTCAAGCACAGCGTAAGCAACGGTAAAAAACCCAGACACCCCCCTCTCACACTGTTTAATACGTTCTTCACCGCTGGGCGTTCCCCCCCGCTGGGCTTTGGCCTTTGACAGATTTCATAACATCTAATAATATTTTTAGGTATGACTAAATATCAACAAAACATTGAGGAAAATATGCCTTTCACATCAAAGCAACGCCATCTCTATTCCTTTGTCGCTCAGGTTAGCCTCTGCTTGCTCTACTCGGTCGTTTTCACCCTTGTACCTTGTTTTGCCCAAGAGAAAGTCTCACCCAAACCCGAACTGGTGACTGATCGGCCAGACCAAACAGAATCCAGTGTGGTAGTGCCTCCTGGATATGTCCAGATCGAAACAGGCTGGAGTCTATCACGCAACCAGGAGGGCGGCATCCGCACCAACACTCACGCCTTTCCGGGCACCTTGTTTCGCATCGGCGCTCTGGATCGAATGGAACTTCGCCTGGACTACGGAGGCGTCCTTTGGGAGCAAACCCGAGAAGCAGGGCAGAGCACTGACACGAGCGGCTCAGGGGATATGGGAATTGGCGCGAAAATCTACTTTTGGGAGGAACAAGGGTGGCTCCCGGAGGCCGCTCTTTTGGCAGGACTCTCTCTGCCTGTGGGCAAGGACTCATTTTCCAGTGGGAGAGCCGACCCCTCCTTTCGGTTCAGTCTGTCGCACACCCTTTCCGATCGTCTTTCCTTTGGCTATAACCTGGGAGCAACCTGGGAATCAACCTTGGATGAGACAAACGACCGCGATACCCTCTCGCTATTCAACTATACCGCCGTCCTGGGTATAGGTCTGACCGAGAGAGCAGGTCTGTTCGTGGAGGCGTTCGGGGATATCCCTTTCAATGCCCAGGGCGGGCCAAGGAATTCCCTCGATGGAGGGTTCACCTACTTGATTCGAGACAACCTCCAGATCGATGGCTTAGCCGGGGTCGGACTCTCGGACAGCGCTGACGACTGGTTTGTTGGCCTGGGCATCACGGCTCGATTCCCCCGTTAACCGGAGCCAGCCTACGAATAGTAAGTTTCCTTGATCCAACGTTCCACGGTTCCTTCCGGATTGCGTCTGCCGTCTTCGTCGATCAAAAACTGCTTCTTATTCGAAGTCTTGCGCAACAAATTGAGCGGGTGTTCATGGTCTTCGAACATAGTGCCTTGAGCTGGGGACATATCCAGAAGTTGGGAAAGCAACTTCGCGAGGAGGTCCAGGAGTTGATGAGGCTGGCCGAGAAGGCGGATGCTGCAGAAGGAGCCAAGGGGATGGATATCCCTGCCGAGTTGGAGCGAAGGGAGGATCGGCTAAAAGCATTGGAAGAGGCGAAAGCCAAGCTGGTGCAGCGAGCGGCAGAGCGCGAGAAAGCCGAGCCGGGGGAATATGAAACGAAGATGAAACGCCGAGAAGCCAAAAGGAAGAAAACGGGTCAAAAGCCGCGGGGACCGAAGCCGAAACCGCCCACGGGAGGGGTTCGGGATAAAGATCAGATCAACTTAACGGATGAAGAGTCCAGAATCATGCCGGTCTCGGGTGGAGGATTTGAGCAGGCCTATAACCCCCACCTTGTTTGCAGCAAGGAGTTGGAATCCATGGCCGGAAACTCAAAATAGGAGAATCAAGTCCGACAGGCTGCATAGGCCCATTGTATACTGACTCAAGTCCCGATTTTGCAGGTCGTTATCTCACGGCCGAATTTTCGGATAGGACGGGATCCTTTCTCCTACCGAAAACTGGCCGGATTAGGTTTTGGCGAAGGACAGGCTGCGTTATGGGTGCTCGAAAATTATGGGCGCAAGAGGCGGCTCAGAAAATGAAACTCAATTCCGTGGCTATACCGTTATTTCTCTCCTGAAAGAAAGGCTCGACAACGAGCATCACCGTGTATTTCTCACCAGGGAAGTGAAAATTCACGTGCGGGACAAAAGCAGGACCTCTGCCGTCGGCGGATAGATGGTCGAATCGTGACCCAAGAGCGAACCACGGTCGCGGAATCCAATAGTGACCGAGGCTGAACCGAAAGTCTTGCAGATCGTTTCGATGACGCGCTGTGCCAATGGAGCCATAAAGGTGATTTTGGCCCAACTCTCTTTGTCCAATTAGGTTTGCCATCCAGCGGTTATCCCCAACGAAAACACCCCCTCCCCAGGTATTCAGCCCGCGTCGATGGTAGGATTCATAAAAGAGCCCTTTGGGTCGGCCTTCCAGCTCGAAACTGGCGTTGTCGCGGGCTTCATCGGTAAGGGGAAGGGAAAATTCTCCGGCGAATGGGACTGTAAACTCATGGTACCACCCGTCGGCGGGAGCGACACTAGACCGATTCCCTACACTCAGGCGTAAGGCGGGAGCTCGCCCCTGGAGGGAAAAAGATCTAAGGGATGAAAGGCGGGAGCTCGAGGCCGGCTCTCCCCCTATTGATGCCGAAAACGCGACCGGAGTCGAAAGACTCAGCTTGCGTGAGGCGTCCCATTGGCTCAACATCCGGAACTGGCCAGCTGTAAGCGATAATCGATCGGTCAGCTGGAAAATCGAGAAGAGATCTTCGAAGCGACCGCTACGATCTTTTAGCCGACCATCCGGAGAGGTAGTCTGGTAACTGAGCACCCTCCATTCAACAAAATAGGAGATTCGGTCCGTGATTTCGCCACCGGAGATAATTTCAATCCGATTGGGAAAGGACTTGGTAAAGTCCTGTGTGTCGTTGAATTCCAATCTCTGGGTTGCCCAAACTGCCAAGGGGACCGTTTTGTGTGCCGGGAGGACTTCCATCCTGTACCCCCGAGCTACAAAATCGAGCCCAGACTGATTCAAGTGGGGAGGGAAAGTGTGACAAGTTTGACAGGGTTGATCAAATTTTCTTGCAAAGTAAGGTATTGCCGAGACTGAACTTGTCAACAAACTGAAAATGGATACCATCCAAAGGACTTTCTTCATTCTATACTCTCCCGCTTGTCCGTAAAATCGACACTAAAAAAAATGTTTATATTAACTACATAATATTTTAGTCGAGA
>JACZQQ010000210.1 GCA_022545645.1 Acidobacteriota bacterium
CTGGGAACTCATCGTGGTCGATGACGGATCCGAGGATGAAAGCCAACAAGTCGTCCAGAAGTTCCAGGATGAGCGCATTCGCTACTTCTACCAGGAACGGCGTGGAGTGAGCGCCGCCCGCAACGCCGGCATTGGCCTGTCCCGCTACCCTTGGATTTGTTTTCTGGACAGCGACGACCACTGGAAGCCTGCCAAACTGCATCGGCAGTTGGAAGAACTGGAGCGCCGCCCTCACCACCAGGTCATTTACACCGATGAGATCTGGATCCGCCGCGGGAAACGGGTCAATCCCCGGAAAATCCACCGCAAGTACAGCGGATGGATCTACCATCGCTGTCTTCCCTTGTGCATCATCAGTCCCAGTTCAATATTACTGCACCGGCATATCCTGGAACGGGAGGGCTTCTTCGACCAGGACTTTCCGGTGTGTGAGGACTACGAGATGTGGCTGAGGATCTCCTCCCGGCAACCCATCCTCTTTTTGGACGAACCCCTCATCGTCAAGGTGGGCGGACATCCCGACCAGTTGTCGCGCAGCTTGTGGGGACTGGATCGCTATCGTCTGCAAGCCTTGATCAAGATTTACTCCTCGGGGCATCTCACGCCCCAGCAGCAATTGTGGACTGCTCGCCAGATCATCGGGAAACTGACCATCCTGGCCACCGGTTTTGCCAACCGGGGAAAATCGGTGGAAGAAGCGAAATATCGGAGCATGATTCAAGAGTGGTCCGGTCGGTTGAAGGAAGAGATCCGAGGAGGGAAAGGCTACCCTCCAACCTGAGACTTTTCAGCACTGCTGACCGCTGCTGGAGCGAAATAGCCCTGACGATGGCGGAGTCTCACGCCATCCCGGGCCACCTTCACCTTGATCTTACGGAAGGAACCATCTCGTTTCTTATTGCTGGGAACGTAGGTCAGGTTGTATTGACTGCGCAGCTCCTGGTCCACTTCCTGAAAAGCGGAGGTGAGCTGTTCGGCCGAATAGGGGAAGAAGGCCCTGCCTCCGGTACTCTCCGTTAACTGGCGAAGGGCATTGTCTCCCTCATGGTCGATGTCGGCGCCAAAACGCGTCGTGCTGATGGCATAAACGGTAATCTCCGCCTGGTAGGCCATGCGAAGCATCTCCTCAAAGGTGTGCTTGCTGGTGAGATCCGCTCCATCAGAGAGAATGACCACCGTCTTTCGTCCCTCCTCCTGCAACATCTTCTGTTCCGCCACCAGGTAAACAGCATCATAAAGAGAGGTGCCGCCCCCGGCCCTCAGCAGCTTGATCTCGCGGACCAGATCGTTCGGGTTGGAGGTGAAATCGTGAACCAGGGTCACTCCGGTGTCGAATTCCACCAGCAGAGCCTTGTCGATGGGCCGCATGACGGCGTAGAGAAAGTCGATGGCTGTCTCTTTTTCGAAGGCCAGTTTGAGTCTGACGCTGGAACTGGTATCCATGCAAAGGGCGATGGTCAAAGGGAGGTTAATCTGCTGGGCGAAGTTGGTGATGTCCTGCCGGACGCCATCCTCATAGATTTCGAAGTCCTCCTTTGTCAGATCGGTGACAAACTTGCGTGTGTCCTTGTAGTGGATCGTTGCCAGGATGTTTACCGCGTCTACTTCAACTCTAAAGGGAGCTTGCCCCTCTTCATCGCTCTCATCCCGCTGTGCTGGAGTTTCTGCAAGAAAAAGAGAGAGCGGCAAAACGATGACCAGTCGCTTCCAGGTGCGGATTCTCATGGCGCCTCTATTATCCCAGAGCGGATAGGAACTGGGCAAGCTCTTCAGGCAGAGGTCTCTCAAAGGAAACCCTTTCTTTACTGTCCGGATGAAGGAAAGCCAGAAAGGCGGCATGCAGGAAGTATCTTCCCAGATTGCGTACAGCCTGCGCCTGGCTCGGATCTTTCAAATTGTTGGATGCCTTCTTGCCATAGGTCTCATCTCCTACAACGGGGTGCTCGAGATGCTGGAAATGGACCCGTATTTGATGGGTCCGCCCGGTGAGAGGAGAGACCCGAACGTAAGTAAAATCAGGGTAATAGCGGATCACCTGATAGCGGGTGAGGGCGCTGCGGCTGCGCCGGCTCCGGGTCGACATTCGGGTACGCGCTCGAGGATCGCGGCCCAGGGGAACGTCCACAGTTCCCTCCTTCTGCTTGAGGCGCCCATGAACCAAAGCCAGATAGCGCTTTTCCACCTCCCGTGCCTTGAATTGGTCTGCCAGAAATTCGTGGGCCTGATCATTCTTAGCCACCACCATCAAACCTGAAGTGGACTTATCCAACCGATGAACGATTCCGGGACGGATCGTGCCTATCCGGCTGATGGCCTGAAAATGATGAAGCAGCGCGTTGGCCAGAGTACCCTGCCGATTTCCCGCTCCAGGATGAACCACCATTCCTGCGGGCTTGTCCACCACCACCAGGACATTGTCCTCGTAAACGATCTGCAGAGGAATGGACTCGGGAACCAGATCAAGAGGCTCCTGAGGGGGAGGAGCGATCTGAATTTCCTCACCCGCCTTGACCTGATAATTGGCCTTGCACCTTTCCCCCTGAACGGTCACATGACCCGACTCGATCCACCGCTGAAGGGCGCTGCGACTGAATTGCTCAAGTTTTCGGGACAGGAAAAGGTCAAGCCTTTGATGGGCTTCCTCGGCGCTGACGGTAACGACCCTGCTCTCAGACACGGCTAGAGCTGAAGTTTTGAAGGGACTGTTTGCGGAAATAGAGATAGCCCAGGATGCCGGCCGGAACGATCAACAGGCTGATAAATTGAGACGTGGAGAGCAACCCCCCGAAGACGAATCCCCTTCCCAGGTCTCCTCGGAAAAATTCCAGTAAAAACCGAGCGACTCCGTAAAACACCAGGTAGGAGCAAAAGACCTGGCCGTTGAAACTCTTCTTCCTGTAGATCCAGAGCAGGAGCAAGAAAATCAGGAATGAGGTGCCGGATTCGTACAGCTGGCTTGGATGCAGGGCAACGTGCAGCGGAACTCCGATGTACTGGTGGGCATATTCGCTGGTAAAGGTTACGGCCCAGGGCAGATCGGCCGGCTTGCCATAGTCACAGCCTGCTGCAAAGCAGCCCACTCGCCCAATCGATTGTCCCAGGGCGATGGCCGGAGCCGCCACATCGGCGATGCTCCAAAACTTCAGATCGGGGGTTTTCCACAGGTATAGGGCACAGCCGATGACGGCTCCAATGAATCCACCGTAAAAGACTCCGCCAGCCTGCCAGAATTCCAGGGAAATCAGCCGTGAAGGTCTTGCCAGGTAACCTCCAAGATCGGTCAAGATCAGAAGCACCTTGGCCCCGATCAAGGCGGAGAGAATGCTGATAAACCCGATATCCCAGATCCGATTGGAGGGCACGTTATCGCTGGCAGCCAAACGTGCGGCTACGGTGATAGCCACCAGATAGGCCGTGGCCAGCAGCAAGCCGTAGCTATGAAGGGTAACGGGACCCAGCTCAAGGAGACGTGGAAACATGGGCTATATTATATAGTCCGGTACTCCCACTTTCATAAATTCGCTGTTCTGCAGTGGGATTAATGCCGCTCTTCCTTTTCCCGCTCGACCTCGGCGACGATGCGCTCCGTCAGCTGAGCAGGCACAACATCGTAGTGGGACTGCTCCATGTGGAAACTTCCTCGTCCTCCCGTCATCGAGGTGAGCGTGGGCGCATAGTTGAGCATCTCAGCCATGGGAACTTGTGCCCGAATGACCTGGGTCGTCCCTTTGACATCCATTCCCTGGATTCGACCGCGTCGGCCGTTGAGGTCACCCATCAGATCGCCCGCGTTCTCCTCAGGAGAGTAGATCTCAACGTCCATGATGGGCTCCAGCAGCACCGGCTTAGCCTTCTCCATGGCCTTTTTAAAGGCCAGCGATCCGGCAACCTTGAAGGCCATGTCGGAAGAGTCGACATTGTGGTAGCTTCCGTCATAAAGAGTCACTTTGAAATCCACCACCGGATAGCCCGCTATATAGCCCCTTTCAGCGGATTCCACGATTCCCTTTTCAACGGCCGGGATGTAATTGCGAGGGATAGCACCGCCAAAGATCTCATTGACAAACTCGAACCCCTCATCCCTCCCCCGAGGCTCAAGCTTGATCCTGCAATCTCCATACTGACCGTGGCCGCCCGTTTGTTTCTTGTGCTTTCCCTGCACATCCGCCCTGCCGGTGACGGTCTCTCGATAGGGAACCTTGGGCGTTTTCAGAACCACTTCAACCCCGAATTTTTTCTTCAGCTTGCCCACCGCGATCTCGACATGAAGCTGACCGCTTCCTGAGAGCAGAAACTCCCGGGTTCGGTCCGCTCTCCGGAACCGAAGGGCGGGATCCTCTTCCAGCAGCCGCGCGATGGCTTGCCCCACCTTCTCCTCGTCGCCCCGCGACTTCGGCTCGATGGCATAGCTGATGGCAGGCTCGGGGATCTCCACTTTCTTGAAAGTGCCTTCGAAAGAGCTCTCAGCCAAAGTATCTCCTGTGTTGGTTCCCTTGAGTTTGATGACCGCGAAGATGTCCCCCGCACGGGCCTCCGGGATCCCCTCGTGAGCCTTACCCTGCATGAGCTGGAGAGTACCCAGGCGCTCATCCTGGTTAGTGGAAAGATTCTTCAAGGTTGAATCCGACTTCACGCTTCCGGAAAGAACCTTCATCAGATTGATTCGACCGGTAAAAGGATCGGCCAGTGTCTTGAGCACAAAAGCCGCCGTCGGTCCGTCCTTCCTAATCCGGAATTCCGTTTCCTCCTTGCTCTTGGAATCAATGAGAGGA